>WRAI01000030.1 GCA_009780275.1 Oscillospiraceae bacterium
AAAACTACGCTTTTCACAAAAACCATCATGCATCACAGCTATCATAAACTATACACTAAGTAGAGAGTCAAGCCTTTTTTCAAAAAATTTTATAAAAAATCCGCATTCGGATTCTACCCTCGAATGCGAGATAATATAAGTTTTCCAAAACCATTATCCCCATTTTTAGCCACGTGTCAATGGTCAATCCATGCAGCCAGCAGCCCGCCCTGCCACATACCCCGTACTCCACGCAATCTGCAAATTATACCCACCTGTAAAGGCGTCGACATCCAGCAACTCACCGGCGAAGTATAAGCCTTTGACCAACTTAGACTCCATCGTCTTTGGGTTGACGTCCCGTACGGCAACGCCTCCGGCCGTAATGACGGCCTCATCAATCGGGCGCGTACCGGCAACTGTAAAGCAAAACCCCTGTACAGTACGAACGATCTCGCGCCGATGTTCTTTAGTCACGCTGTGTGCGGGCAAATCGCCGTTCACCCCAACACGTTGCAACACAACGGGCACGCATGCCGCGTGCATCATTTGAGCCAGAATATTCCGTGCGGTTTTGTTTGGCGATTGCGTTATATCACGCAGCAACCGTGCGTCGAATTCTTCGGGCGTAAGCGCAGGCTTCATGTTAATGCTCACTATGTATGGCGGCGTAGAAAAATCTTTCAAATACGCGCTTGCAGACAACACCAACGGCCCCGACATTCCAAAATGCGTAAACAGCAGCTCGCCCATGTCTTTAAAAAGCACTGCGCCACCACCGTCTCTCAACGTCAACGTTACATTGCGCAAGCTCAAGCCTTGCATTACATCACACTCATCTGCGCACAACGGCACTAGCGACCCATGCGGCGGCACGATAGTATGACCCAAAGCCTCTGCAAACCTGTAGCCATCACCCGTTGATCCGGTTTTAGGGTAAGACAAACCTCCGGTGGCAAGTATTATCGCTTGACATCCGATGATTTCATTGCCGCAATGCACCCCAATAGCTTGTCCGCCCTTGGTTTCCAAGCCTTTAACGCACTCATGCAGCACCGTCACACCACGATCATCCAGCCATTTCCGCAACGCTTCAATTACATCAGCCGCGCGGTCACTCTGCGGAAACACACGCCGTCCACGCTCGACTTTCAGCGGCACGCCGATACTTTCAAAAAAATCCATCGTATCACGCGGCGAATGCGCCGAAATGGCGCTATACAGAAATTTTCCATTCGTCGACACATTTTGCATAAACTGCTCTAAGTCGGCGTCATTTGTAATGTTGCAACGCCCTTTTCCCGTAATCCGCAACTTTTTTCCTAAATCCGCATTGCGTTCCAACAATAGCACGCGCTTATCAAGCGATGCCGCTTGCCCTGCCGCCATCATACCCGCCGCGCCGCCACCAACGACAATAACATCAATTTCTGATATATCGCATCTCATGTGCACCGGCACTTGTCTGTTACTCATACACACCATTCTCCGCCCAAATGCGCTCCAATTCGCCAAAATTATTAATAAATTCACGACTCCGCCGCTGCCCAAGTGTCACCAAAATGGCATTAATCAGCGACATCGGCGCAACCAACGAATCGACAAAGCTGTTGATGCCCCCGCTTGCCAGTAGCGTGTGGTGTGCAATCGCGGCGGGCGGCGATTGTATATTGTCAGTCAACGCAATCACCGTCGCGCCCTTGGTCTTAGCGTAGCGCATCGTCTGCAACGTATCCCGCGAATAACGCGGAAAACTGATGCCAATCACCACGTCATCTTGATTGACACGCATCACCTGTTCAAACAACGCATTCGACGGTCGCAACATCGTCACGCCATCGCACAACAAATTCATATAATACCCCATAAAATTCGCCAACGCCGCACTGCTCCGCGCACCGATAATATACAACCGCTTAGCGTCCAAAATCGCGTCAATGGCGGCGTTGAACACCTGTCTATCCAATATATCTGTCGTTTGACGAATCAACTCAACATCATTTTGCAACACCTGTTTAATAACGTCCTGCTGCCCGTACTGCTCACTGCCGACCTCCATGCGTTGTACCGATGTCAAACGACTGCGCACCATATCCTGCAAGGCTTTCTGCATATCTGGATAGCCCGTGTAACCCAGCTCAGCTGCAAAACGCACTACTGTCGATTCACTCACGCCGACAGTCTGCCCCAATTTCTGCGCCGTCATAAACGCAGCCTTGTCGTAATGCCGCAAAATATACGCCGCCAAAGCGCGCTGCCCCTTAGAACCATGATCATTTTTTTGCTCGATACGGGCTAATGTGTCCATAATATCCTCCATGTGTGCAATGGGCGACGCAATGCCGCCCTTACAGCGATTTCAACCACTCTACCTCACCCGGCGTCAAGTGCCTATACTTGCCGGGCTTCAAATCTCCCAGCTGCAACGGTCCCATGCGCACGCGCCGCAAGCGCTGTACACGCAACCCCGCCATCTCGCACATCCGCCGAATCTGCCGGTTGACACCGGTGTGAATGGTAATCAAAATCGTGCCTTTATCCTCAAAATGTTCAACAAGCTCTAAATCATCCGGTGGTGGAATTGGCTTACCGTCGAGCTTGATCGAGCGGTTCAATCGCTTGAGCCCGCCCGTGATATCGCCTTTTACGCGCACACGATAAGCCTTGTGGACCTCATGTGACGGGTGTGTCAGGTTATGCACCAAGTCACCGTCGTTGGTCATCAGCAACAGCCCCTCGGAGTCATAATCCAACCGCCCAACAGGCACAACTCGTTCTGTGATATCCTCAATATAATCCTTAACACACTCTCGTCCTCGGTCATCCGAAAGCGTTGTCATCACCCCGCGCGGCTTGTGCAGCATGATGTACACAAGGTCAGGGCGTGTGGGGATCGGCTTGCCGTCAACGGCAATGATGTCGGCTCGTGCGTCAACAGCTTGTCCAACGGCTGCCGTTTCGCCATTGACCGTTACACGGCCGTTTATGACCATTTGCTCTGCCGCGCGACGCGACGCAATGCCGCGTTCGGCGAGTAACTTTTGTATACGCATGGTTTTCTCCTTATTGCAGCAAATGCTTATTCGATACATTGTAACCCAGCTACTATCTCATCAACAATTTCGTCTGTACTTTTTACGCCATCAATAACAAGGTCAGAATAATGAATTTGTGTTTCGGGCATACGAGCGTATGATGGGCGTGATGTTTCCAAATAAAAACTCAGTTCTTTCTCAACAACCGAAAGGCTCACTTCGATTTTATTTCTGTGCGCTTCTCGGCTTGTGTAATCACGTATTATTCGTCGTGCCAGTGCTATGTCAAGTGGTGTGTCAATATAAATCGCGAAATTAATGTATTGCCCAACTCGTAAATTGCGATAGCCGAAAGGATAATCAACTATGATATAATCTAACGATTCGTTTAGTAACTGTTCAATGTCTTTGACCAGTGGTTCAACGTACCATTCGTTTTCGTCGTTTGTATCGGCAGACCATTCATTTATGTCGCGGTCAAGTCTGATGTCGCTATAACTATCAAAGCTAACGATTACGGAATTTTTAAGGCGTTTTTTCAACGCACTGACCGTAGTTGTTTTGCCGCTACCAGCAATACCGGAAACGCTAATTACAAAAGGTTCCTTCATACTCCCTGCACCACCTAATATAGATTTTCTGCCATCATTAAAATCTACAACCACCAGCCCCGCACCCAGCCGACAAACCGCCGCCAAGGCGATTCGCGTACCACTTCGGCTTGCGGTACATCGGTATCAAACACCAGTGCCGTGCGCATAAGTACCTCGTCACCGCGCCGTACAATCAGCCAGCCCGCAACATCACCAGCCCGCACTCCTGCAAACACAAACCACGGTGCTTGCGCTGTTACCGTCACTCCGGCCAGTTCAGTATCGGTCAGCGGATATGCTGCCCGTTCGGCAGCCACCAAATCAACAGTCGGCCAAACACCGCCTATAACCGATATTGTTTCATGTATAATATTATTCTCTATGAAGCATCTGAGCGGATACGTAGAAAACCCATAATTCAGCATCGCTGTGTGGTCATTCCAGTCATCGGGCGCGTTGAGCGTCACGGCAATAAGTGTCTGTCCATTTCGTGTTGCACTGGACACCAAACATCTGCCCGACACACGTGTAAAACCAGTCTTAACACCATCCGCGTCGTCATAACGATGCAGCATTTTATTGTGATTGTTGAGCGTCCGCCCTGCCACGTTAGCCGTCTTAGTCGCCGCAATCTGCGCCAGTTCCTCATTGGCAAGCATCGCCGCTGCCACCACAGCAAGCTCGCGCGCCGTCGTGTAATGCCCCTCGGCATCCAATCCATGCGGATTTGCAAAACTCGTGCTCGTCAACCCAAGCCCAGCGGCGCGCACGTTCATCAAAGCGACAAAAGCTTCTTCCGACCCGCCGACATGTACAGCAAGCGTCAACGCCGCATCGTTACCGGATTGCAGCAACACGCCATAGAGCAAGTCGCGCACCGTCACTTCTTCATCGGGCCGCAAGTACATCGACGAGCCTTCCACGCCCGTTGTCGCCGCGTCAACAACCACAATGTCGTCAAGATTGCTATTCTCAGCGGCCACAAGTGCTGTCATAATCTTTGTCGTACTGGCCATCGGCAGCCGTTGGTCGGCATTATGCGCGTATAATACACGCCCGCTTGTTGCGTCCATCAATGCCGCGCTCTTAGCCGATGTCTGCACCGCCTGTGACGACAGCGGCACAGACGCGACCAGCAACAATATCACCAGGCCAATTGAAAACTTCCGCATGAAACACACCCCTTATCAGCTTATTACCGCTAACAAGGTATGCTGCCGGACAAGTTTATTAGACGTCGAACTCTGCTTCGCCGCCTTCTTTGTCCTTTTTAAGCTTTTTCAGCACGGCAATGAGTTTGTCGATCGCACCCGGCACCGCGTCAATGACACGACTGATGCCCCCGTCGCTGTCAGGCGCAACGGGCACTAAGCTAACGCCGGCATCGGTGACAATCAAGAACGCGACAGGCACAATCTTGGCGCCCGCGCCGCCGCCGCCGCCAAAGTTTTCATTGCGATGGTCAACATGCTTACTCGGAATGTCGCTGCCGCCCGCGCCAAACCCGAACGACACCTTCGAAACCGGGATAATGGTTGTGCCGTCGGGCGTGGTGATGGCCTTGCCCACCACGGTGTCCACGTCTATCATCTCGCGGATTTTCTGTAATGATGCCCCCATCAGCTCTACAATCGTGTGCTTTTCCATGTTATTCATCTCCTTTTTTTGTTATTATGTACAATTTTAGATATGAAAATGCCAGCTTCAACAAGTGCCGAATTTTAATGGATATTCGTATCTCTCCCTCAGCAGTGATTCTCTCAGCGTCAAAATCCAAATAAAAACGTACATCGCTCGGCTTTATCCCGATCTTGTAAACAAGCGGCACAATCCCGCCGTGCCAAAGCATTTGCATTTTGCCATACCGAATGGCAGCATCTGCCGGGTCATCGTGTCCGACAGTCACATCAACCGATAGTCTGTCTACACGAATTTTCGCCAGCGTTTTTCCCGTGCTGTCCAGCAATTGCTTGACCGTCTCCATACTCAACCCAGATGTCAGGGCTTTTTTTGTTTTTTTAGGTCTTGCTGCTTTTTTCTGCCTGTGTTTTGCAGGATTTCCCGATTTTTTTAACTTGTTTTTTGGTTCTTTTGAGGGTTTTTGAGGATTACTCTGCCCGATTTTCTTGCGGAAGACCCCGATTTTCACTTGCGCCTTCAATGGCAAAAACTTGACCGAAATTCGAATCCGTGTCACCCACACGACAATGAGCAGAGCAGCCAGACACCCTAGAATCCACAGCAATATCGTCACTTTGCACCTCCGTTGATGGCAGTACCTCTGGCAAATCATCCAATGTTTTTAGCCCGAAGCAACGCAGAAAGTTGTGGGTTGTGCGGTACAACCGCGGACGGCCCGGCACTTCAAGTTTGCCACACTCTTCAATTAAGCCCTTGTCGCACAACGTACCGACCGTGCCGGATGAATCGACACCGCGAATTTGCTCGATCACCGCCCGCGTCGTCGGCTGGTGATATGCCACAATCGACAGCACTTCCATGGCTGGCTTCGACAACAATGGCGGCTTGCGTTCTTCTAGCGTCTCGCGAATCAATGGTGCATACTGCGGCGCGCTCACCATCTGATAGCTGTCGCCCGTGCGCACAATCCGCATCCCCCGCTGCTCGTAGGCGTAAGCATCGGCAAGTGTGTCACATGCAACCGCACAGGCATCAATATCAAGAGAACCAGCTTGTGCCAGTCTTTCCAACTTAACCGGCTCGCCTGCGGCGAATAAGATTGCCTCTATTTTTGCACGTTTATCCACTATGACACCTCTATTCCGAACTCCGCACTCCGAGTCCCGCATTATTATCATGCCGCTGTAAAATATAGTCCCTTTTCGCTGTCACGCGGCACAATCTTTGTATCCTTACACAACGCCAACAAGGCCAAAAATACTGCCACGCGGCGACTTCGTGTGCCGCACTCTTGCAATAAATCGAGAAAGTGTACACGCTTGCCCTTGGTCAGCCGCGTTACGATGTTGTCCATCTCAATGTCAATGGGATGATACTCACGCCCCACTAAACCCGATAGATTATCCGCCGCCATGCGTTCAAAATCGGGACGATCAAAGAGTGACAGATATGCCTGTGACAAATCAGCAATATCGTGAACATCTTGATATGCCTTGTTTTCAAGCGGCGATGGCGGCTTGGTGATATAGTCAAAACCCGTTGTCTGCCCTGCCAGCCAATCGGCGGCTTGTTTGATTGCCTCATATTGCTCGGCACGTTGCCGCGCTTCAAGTGCTTGTAAGAGCGAGTCGACCTCTTCGTCGCGCTGTTCACCGACTTTAAGGAGCATTCGCGTCTTCAAATAAACCAAATGCGACGCCATCACTGTAAACTCCGTCGCGATTTCCATGTCGAGTGCTTCCCATTGCGTCAGCATTCCTAAGTATTGTGCTACAAGACGTGTCAACGAAATGTCCTGAATTTCAATTTTGTCACGGCTGAGCAGCATAAGAATAGCGTCCAACGGCCCTTGAAAATCGCCATATTCCTCGTGGTTAATCACGGTAAAGGTCAGCTCTCTCATATAAACAGCCCCATAATTGGCGTAACAAGCATCTCAGCAAAAAGCATAAACCGTATAGCGACCCAGAAAATTGCCTCGCCTAAAAAGTCCAGCGCGCCTGAAAACAGCAAGACAATCAAAATAATCATCCCAAATTGTTGTACGCGCATATACCTGTTATACAAATCATTAGGCATAAATGCGCCAAGAACTTTCGAGCCGTCCAACGGCGGAATTGGCAATAAATTAAACAATCCTAAGCCAATATTGATGAGCAGCAGAAAAATCAAAAATGTGCCCGTTGCGCCCGCAGTCCCGGAAAGTAAGTAGTTCATAAAAGCTGTTAACACCGCTTGAATACCATTGATTTCAACAAGAGAAGCGAAGTTCATATGGTATGGCACGTCAACAAATGTTAGAAAATTGGCAAAAGTCACATGAAATACAACCACCAACGCTAACGCGCTGAAAAACGCCAGTATAAAGTTTGTCAACGGCCCGGCAAATGCCGTGATGCCCATGCCGCGCTTGACATTGCGAAATGCCCGCGGATCGACCATGACAGGCTTAGCCCAGCCAAAGCCTACCAACAGCAACATCAAAATACCAATCGGGTCGATATGTTTGAGTGGGTTCAATGTCAAGCGCCCCCGCTGCTCCTGCGAGCGGTCCCCCAGCTTATACGCCGCCAGTGCGTGCGCCAATTCATGGAAAGAAAGGGCGATAATAATAGCGGGTATGCGAAATAAAAAAATGGGATTGTCGAAGAAACTGCGTATCATATCCATAACTGCTCACCCCTAATTGCTAACTATTTTATGCATCGTTTCTGCACAAATCGTGATAACTTTCCCGACGCACCGCAACACGGCTTTGTCCGTCTTTGACCATCACGATCGGTAGACGCGGTACACGGTTGTAATTGTTTGCCATGGAGTAGTTGTACGCACCTGTTGCCAACACCGCAATGCGCTCACGCGGCTTGACGGGTGCCAAAGATATTTCCTTGGCAATCAAGTCGCCACTTTCACAACAGCGCCCGGCCAACGCGACGCTTGCTTCCTCGCCTTTATCACGATAGGCTATCGACACGGCACGGTACTCTGATTGATACAACGCATACCGCAAGTTATCAGTCATGCCGCCGTCAACAGCGACATACGTCCGAATGCCCGGCACTTCCTTAACCGAACCGACAGTGTATAGCGTAAGCCCTGCATTGCCAACAATCGCGCGCCCCGGCTCTAACACCAAATGCGGTAGCGGCAAATCGTACGTCAAGGCACAACGCTTAACAGCCTCAGCAGTAGCTTGCGCCACCTCATCAATGTCACGCGGGTCTTGGCTTTCGATATAACGTATGCCAAATCCGCCGCCAACGTTGAGTTCGGTGATTGTTATGCTATGTGTATCGCGCCAATCACGGCAAATTTCCATCAATTTTTCAACAGCAAACGCAAACGGCTCCGGCTCAAAGATTTGCGAGCCGATATGGCAGTGAATGCCGACAATATTAACCGCAGGCAACCCTTGCGCGGTACGGATAAATTCGTCGCTTTCCTCAATCATGATACCAAACTTTGAGTCAAGTTGCCCGGTTTGGATAAACTCATGCGTATGCGCCTCAACGCCGGGTCGAATACGCACGGCAATATCGGCAGTAATTCCGCGCTTGCTTGCGAGCTCGTTGAGCAGGTGCAATTCTTCCAAATTATCAACTACAAATCGCCTGATACCAACGGTCAGCCCGAAATCAATCTCCTCCGGCGACTTGTTATTGCCGTGGAAATACACGCGGCCAGCCGGGAATCCCGCCTCCAACGCTGTGTACAATTCGCCGCCCGATACGACATCAATGCCCATGTTTTCGCGTACCATAATACGGTAAATTTCCTTACACGTCAAGGCTTTGCTTGCATAAGCCACGGTAAAATTATCGCCGTAATGCTTTTGCAACGCGCCTGTAAAAGCGCGACAGTTGTTCACGATGGTATTTTCGTCCATTACATAAGCAGGTGTGCCATATTCGTTGGCGATTTTCTCTAAATCGCAGCCCCCAAGGGTTAAATTGCCTGCGACGTTAACGTCTAGTGCCGGCATGATTTTCTGTTCTCTCATAGTTTCTCCCTTTGTACAAGCACTGTTCGCCCATAATCTTTTTTTACTTAATGTGGCCATTTTTGGCGGGCAAACCCCGCCCTTATATTGCCAAAGCTGTCATAGCCGCCTTTAACTCATCCAATCCTGTCTTCTTCTCCGCCGAGCAAAAGTAATACGGATGCCCCTGCGCAAACTCTTCCATGCGTTGCGCCGCAAGCGGTTTGTCACGTCCTTTGAGTTTGTCCGCCTTATTAGCAGCCAGTACGAAAGGTAAATTACTTGACAGCATATAATCACGCATTTGCACATCATCTTTCGATGGCTCGTGCCGCGCGTCGACAATCAGCACTGCGCCTCTGAGCTTGACTGCTTTTTGGAAAAATTCCTCCATCATCACGCCCCAACGCGCCTTTTCCTGCTTCGATACCGCCGCAAAGCCATAGCCGGGCAAGTCAACCAACATTGCCTTGTTGTCTAAGTCGAAAAAGTTAAGCAACGCCGTCTTGCCCGGTGTCGCGGCAACACGCGCGAGTTTCTTGCGGTTTGCAAGCGCGTTAATCAACGACGATTTGCCGACATTGCTCCGCCCTGCCATGCAAATCCACGGCACGGGGTCAGGCGGCGCACCGTCAACCTTGACCGCGCTTTTAATAAACGTTAATGTGTGAAAATTGTGTCCCATAACTACCCCTTGCTAGTTTACTCGCTGTTAATCGCGCAATGCTACTTTTAATACATCGTCCATATGCGCCGCCGCTACAAATTGCAAGGCATTGCGCACATCGGGGTCGATGTCTTGCAAATCGCTTTCGTTGTCGGCAGGAATCACCACCGTGCGAATACCTGCACGGTACGCCGCCATCGTCTTTTCTTTCAAGCCGCCAATCGGCAGCACGCGCCCGCGCAACGAAATCTCGCCCGTCATCGCCAAATCGCGGCGAATCGGCCGCCCTGTCAGTGCGCTAATCAACGCCGTAGCCGCCGTAATACCGGCCGACGGGCCGTCTTTGGGAATCGCGCCCTCGGGGAAATGCACATGTACATCTTTTTTTGTATGAAAATCCGGCGCAATCTGCAAATCCTCAACGCGGCTTCGAATATACGTCAACGCCGCGCGCGCCGATTCTTTCATCACCTGCCCGAGGTTGCCGGTCAATTCGATTTTACCGCTGCCGTCCATGACGCCGGCCTCGACTTCAAGCAGTTCGCCGCCAACGCTTGTCCACGCCAAACCGTTGACAACGCCGACTTCGTTACTTCCGTGCAGACGTTCGGGCTTGTATTTGCGCGGGCCGAGGTCTTCTTGCAACGTATCGGCACGGTACGTCACGCGCCAATCGCTGTCCTGCGCCACACGCTTTGCCGTTTTGCGGCACAACGCCGCAAGTTGCCGTTCAAACTGCCGCACACCCGATTCACGCGTATAACCGGAAATAACTTCGCGTATCGCGCCATCGGTTATTTTAAAATTCGTTTTGCTTAAACCGTGCCGCGCCAGCTGTTTGGGCAGCAGATGCCGTTTTGCGATACGCAATTTTTCTTCGTCGGTATAACTGGTCAGTTCAATCACTTCCATGCGGTCAAGCAACGGGCGCGGAATGGTTTCCGTCGTATTCGCCGTCGCGATAAACAGCACATCGGATAAATCAAACGGAACTTCAGCGTAATGGTCACGGAAAGCGTGATTTTGCTCAGGATCAAGCACTTCTAGCAGGGCACTGGCAGGGTCGCCGCGAAAATCATGTCCTAGTTTATCAATCTCGTCCAACAGCAGCACGCAATTTTTACTGCCCGCTTGCTTAACACCCTGTAAAATACGCCCCGGCATGGCACCGATATATGTCTTGCGATGCCCGCGAATATCGGCTTCGTCATGTACGCCGCCAAGCGAGATTCGCGCCAGCTTGCGGTTTAGTGCCCGTCCTATACTCATGCCAATGCTCGTCTTACCCACACCGGGCGGGCCGACCAAGCACAAAATCTGCCCCTTAATATCAGGCGCAAGTCGCTTGACAGCCAAAAATTCTAACACACGCTCTTTGACTTTCTCCATGCCGTAATGCTCAGCGTTGAGCGTCTTTTCGGCGGCTGTGAGACTCAACCTGTCTTTGCTGCGTTTACGCCACGGCAACTCTAATACAGTGTCCAAATAGGTGCGAATGACGCCGGCCTCAGGCATCCCAAAATGCATTTGTGCCAGCCGCGAAGTTTCTTTGATGAGCTTTTCCTCAATTTCAACAGGGAACTTCAAATCAGCAATGGTCTGCCGGTAAATATCAATGTCACTCTCGCCACTTTCAGCCGATTCGCCCTCGAACTCGCTCAACTCTGCTTGAATCGCCCGCATTTGTTCGCGCAGGAAATAGTCTCGCTGATTTTTCGCCAGGTGCCCGCGCAATTTACCTTGCAACTCATGCTCAGCTTTTAAGATATCAATTTCACGAGTCAACCATTTTGTCAATGCCTCTAAGCGCGACCATTCATTGGACTCTTCCAAAATCGCCTGTTGCTCATCCGATCCATGCCCGACATGTTGGGCAATATAATCGGCAAGCCGCCCCGCATCACGCTCAGCTCTGACATTTGGCAATACTTCAGCGCTCATTTGCGGTACGAGGTGTGCATACTCTTCAAACAACACCACAGCTTGCCGTGCTAAAGCTTCGGCACGCACAGCAGAAATGCGACGTCTTTTGATTGGCACAGGGTCAACATGCGCGATGGTAAAATCACTGCCCATCTCTATATCAACCAATACACCGCGCACCAAGCCTTCTGCCATTACGCGCAGATGGTCGCCCGGCAATTTTAGAATTTGGTCAAGCTTTGCGACAACGCCGATACGGTGCAATTGTTTATGATTGGGGTTTTCAGTTTCCATATCGCGCTGTGTCACTAAGAAAATGCGACGATCGCTCAGCATAGCTTGTTCAAGTGCCTTAACTGAGCGGTCGCGCCCGACATCAAAGTGGATGACCATATGTGGAAATACTGTAATGCCGCGCACGGGCAACAGCGGCAAAGACTGAAAATGGTTCATTACATACCTCATTGACCAAATTATTTTTATATCAAATTATTATACAGGATTTTACCGTAAATTGCAAGCCTAATTAAAAATTCACAAAAAGCCACCACAACCTATTGACAAATCAACCCACGTTGAGTACAATATATAGTTGTAAAGCGATATTGCTTGACAAGCATTGTAATCTTGAGTATAGAGCGTGAGATACAGGAACTGTCGAAGAGTTACATTACGGGAGGGTTCAAAATGCTAATAACGCGAAATCCGGTCACCATGACCCTGCTGTTTGACTATTATGGCGACACATTGACTGAAAAACAATGCGAGGTATATGAATCTTATCACTGCGCCGATTTGAGTTTGACAGAAATTGCTGAGAATCTCGGCATTACACGTCAAGGCGTACACGATTTGCTAATGCGCTCAGAAAAAGCATTAATGAATTTGGAAAAAAAGCTAGGCTTCGTGCAACGATTTGAAGTGCAAAAGGCGCGTACTGAACAAATTATATCTATTCTACACAATATGGACGAATTAAATCGCCGTGCACTGAGCAGCGCGCAAATGGATGCTTACATCAAGCAAGTTCGTGAGATATTGCAAGAACTGGTGGGAGAATAACAATGGCATTTGAAGGGTTGACACAAAAGTTAGGTGCGATTTTTAATGGGTTGAAAAGCAAAGGGCGTTTACGCGAAAGTGACGTGCGAGACGCTATGCGCGAAGTGCGCGTGGCGTTGTTGGAGGCCGACGTTAATTTCAAAGTGGTCAAGCAGTTCATCGCCGGTGTAACTGAAAAGTGTGTAGGCAGTGATGTATTGGATAGCCTATCCCCTGCCCAAACAATTATCAAAATTGTCAATGATGAACTCATTGCGCTGATGGGTGGTGAGAATCAAAAGCTGACAATCGCGTCCAAACCGCCAACAATTATCATGATGGTGGGTTTGCAAGGTGCAGGTAAAACAACAAATGGCGCGAAGTTGGCGGGCTACGCCAAGAAAAAGCTAGGCAAGCGCCCACTTTTGGTGGCGTGTGACGTCTATCGCCCGGCGGCAATCAAACAGTTGCAAATCGTTGGCGCGCAACTGGGTGTTCCGGTCTTCGAAATGGGGCAAGATGACCCTGTCAAAATTGCTAAAGCTGCTATTGCCCACGCCACTAAACATGGCAACGATATGGTTTTCTTAGATACAGCGGGACGCTTGCATATCGACGAAGCGCTGATGGACGAACTCCGTGCCATCAAAGCGGCAGTCAAACCCACTGAAATTTTACTGACAATTGATGCTATGACAGGGCAAGATGCCGTCAACGCCGCTACGGCTTTCCATGAGGCCCTCGACATTGACGGAGTGGTGCTGACAAAGCTGGACGGCGATGCCCGCGGCGGCGCTGCTTTATCGGTTAAGGCCGTGACGAGGCGACCTGTTAAATTCGTCGGCTTAGGCGAAAAGCTCGACGCCATTGAACCTTTTCACCCCGAGCGTATGGCAAGTCGCATTTTGGGCATGGGTGATATGCTTTCACTCATCGAAAAGGCTCAAGAGAATTTCAGTGAGCAAAAAGCCATTGAGCTGGAAGAAAAAATGCGCAAGAACAAAATGACGCTCAACGACTTCCGCGACCAGATGTCACAGCTCAAAGGCATGGGCAACATCGCTGATATTGCAAGCATGTTGCCTGGCGTCAACCAAAAAGCCTTGACAGGCGCAACCTTTGATGATAATATGTTCAAACGCACTGATGCCATCATGTCGTCGATGACGCATTATGAGCGTGAGAACCCCGATGTCCTAAACAGTCGCCGCAAACGCCGCATTGCTGCCGGCAGCGGCACGCGGGTTGAAGATATAAACCGCCTACTGAAACAATTTGAGCAAATGCAGATGATGGCGAAGCAAATGACAGGCGGCAAGATGAAGAAAGGCAAACGCGGTATGCTGCCGTTTATGTAAGGGCACTTTGTGTTCGCCTGTTATAACAAACTTACGATACGGCCGTGCAAAGCACGCCCATCCAACACAAGAGGTATCCCATGACTTTTACCCACTATATCAGTCTCGCTGAATTCGGTGCCGATACGCTCGATATTCTGTCTGAGAACGAAGTACAAAATAACCTATCCATCAGCTTTATCCGCAACGAACACAATGCTGACCCCTCGAATTGGTTACTGGCAACCATTAAAGATGCGTTGGGTAACGTTGTATTGACTGCCGCTTGGACAGGTCTGCCGCACAACGTCGTGCTATACGAAACAAGTAATCAACCCAACGATATGGCGATTGTGTTGCTGGCCAACGAGTTGAAAGCTATGGATATTTCTCTGCCTGGCGTTTTGTCCGAACAGAGCTTGGCGCAACGCTTTTCCGCCTGCTACGCAGCACAATCATGCCGCCATTCATCCATGCACATTATGCAATTAGACAGGCTCAACGCCATGGAAACAGCACCCGGCACTTGCCGTCCGTTGCGCGAGGACGATTTATTTTTCGCTCCTTATTGGAAAAAGGCGATGGAGGAAGACTGCCGACTGCCATCCCACGATATATCAGCCTACGCAGAAAGCACAAAGTGGCAACTAAACAACGGAATACTCTATTTTATTTGGGAGGACGGCCAGCCCGTGTCACAGGCGTTCAGCTCTCGCAGTACACCAAATGGCAGATGCGTTGCCGGTGTCTATACGCCACCGCATTATCGCGGCAAGGGCTATGCGACGTCAAATGTAGCCGCGCTGTCACAGGCGTTGCTCGAACACGGCAACAAGTTTTGCTTTCTGTTCGCCGATGCGTCGAACCCCACATCCTGCGGCGTTTACCGCAAAATCGGCTATCAAAATGTCTGTCTATACGACGATATTCGCTTTACGGCAATCACAAATTGAATCAATTTGTTTGCATAAAAAAACACAAACACTCAGGAGGAACAAACCCATGGTCAAAATCCGCTTAAAGCGCGCCGGCGCAAAGAAAAAACCCTTTTACCGCGTTGTCGTCGCCGACAGCCGATTCCCTCGCGACGGTCGCTTCATCGAAGAAGTCGGCACGTATGATCCGATGAAAAACCCCGCCGCCATCGATATCGACGTGGCACGTGTGCAAGACTGGATTAGCAAAGGCGCGCAACCGACCGATACTGTTCGCGCTTTGATTAGCAAAGCGTCACGCGCGGCAGAGGAAGTGCAGGAAGCATAATGAAAGAGCTGTTGCATTACATCGCCATAAACATGGTCGATGACAAGGACGCCATTGAAATCACCGAAATCGAAAAGGACTTCGGCTCAACATTGCAGTTGAAAGTTGCCGAGGGCGAAACAGGTCGCATGATTGGACGCAACGGGCGTACAGCAAAAGAAATCCGTGCGCTGATGCGTGCTGCCAACCGCGGCGGCGAAAAGGTTATGGTGGACTTCGTTGATTGAACAGAGCGCAATCAGCCAAGTTGTGATGGGTAAAATCGCTAAGACCCACGGGATTTCCGGCGAATTGAAAATCAGGCCGAGCTGCGACAGTCCGGCCTTTTTGGCAAATTTCAAAACCTTGTATATCAACGGTACAGAGCGGCGCGTACTATCAGCACGACCACACAAAAACGCATTGCTTGTCAAGCTGGATGGCGTAAATTCCGTCGAAGCCGCTATGTCATTGCTTGGTGCTTCGGTTTCTGTACCCGAAACCGAAGCAAAAGCTGCGCTGCCCGCCGGACGACACTACATCCGCGATTTAATCGGCTGTCAAGTTATTTCACTCGACCGCAAAGCCATAGGCTCTGTCGCAGACGTTTTAACGCTCCCCGCCCACGATGTTTATGTCGTCAAGACCAACAACGGCGATGTTATGATTCCGGTTGTCGACGAGTTTGTAAAAACCGTAGACGTGGAAAATAAAATCATTACGGTACAGCTAATTGAGGGCATGCTGTCATGAAGCGCTACGATGTGCTAACACTATTTCCCGATATGATTCACGCCACAATGAACGTATCTATCATCGGGCGAGCGAAAAAGGCGGGGCATCTGATGGTCAACTGCCATCAAATCCGCGACTTTACTACGAATAAGCAACGGCAAGTCGATGACTATCCATTTGGCGGTGGCATGGGCTTAGTCATGCAAGCTGATCCATTATATCGTGCATGGCAACATGTTGTTGCGCAATCGCCTGTAAAGCCTCATACAATATTCATGTCACCAACGGGCAAACCATTTCACCAAACCGACGCAAAGCGTTTAGCGGAACTCGACCACCTCATTCTCATCTGCGGCCGCTATGAAGGTATAGATGAGCGATTTGTTGATGAATGCGTTGATGAATGCGTTAGCTTAGGCGACTTTGTCCTAACCGGCGGCGAAATTGCCGCCATGGCAGTCATTGACGCAGTCGGGCGGCTCATTCCCGGCGTTTTAGCCGACGAAACGGCGTTCATCGGAGAAAGCCACTGGGACGGTCTGCTTGAACACCCGCAATACACACGTCCCGCTGAATGGCACGGCCGCACTGTGCCCGAAGTGTTGCTCAGCGGCAATCATGCTGAGATTGAAAAGTGGCGCAAAGTGCAGTCATTACAGAGGACACAAAAGTTGCGTCCTGATTTGTGGGAGAGGTATAAAAGGCAACGCCACGACTGATCTCGCATTACCTGTTGACTGCGGCTATTTTTAACCACAAAGTCAGTGCTATCATCATCCATAATAACCATTTGTCACTTGCGACTAACATTTTTTACGCATCAATAAATGCTAAAAGCGACACAGTCTGCGTTTTTTACACTTGCCCTCCATGCTCATTTGTGGTATACTATGTACATCAAATTGAGACGGATACTTAAGCTAGAAACGGCCCCTCAACACTATTGCGGCGATTAGGAGTTATTGCTATGAGTTACTTACAGGCCATCATCCTCGGTATCGTACAAGGTCTGACCGAATTTTTGCCCGTATCCAGTTCAGGTCACTTAGCATTGGCTGAAATGATTACCGGCCACGAGACTCCCGGTGGGTTAACCTTTGACGTCATGTTGCATATTGGTACATTGTTCGCTGTTTGTGTAGCGTTTTGGAGTGACATCAAAGCCGTAACGGTAGAGTTTTGTAAAATGGTATGGCTGCTCGTCCGCCGAAAGCGTTCGTTGCGAGAGCCGCCGGCACGACGTATGGTAAAATTACTCATCATTGCGTTATTGCCACTCCCCCTCCTTGCCCTCCCCTTTTTCCGCGAAGCCGCCGGCTACACTATGCGCTCACCCTTTATCATCGGGCTGGCCTTGCTTGTGACCGGCACATTGCTCCGTATCGCTGACCGCGCACCGCAGGGCAAAAAAACAGAAATGACTACGCGTTGGTATGATGCATTCCTCATTGGCGTCGTGCAACTTATTGCGGGCATTTTTCCGGGATTATCGCGCTCTGGCTCAACCATTTCAACCGGCATCATGCGCGACTATAATCGCACATATGCGTTTCGTTTCTCGTTTTTGCTTTCCATTCCCACTGTGCTGGCCGCAACAGTTTTTGAAGTTTATGAATGGGTTACAATGACACCGGATCATCCGCGGTATTATACGACGCCCGCATTTTCCGGTATTTGGGGGCAGGCCCTGGTGGGTATTATCGTGTCTGCCATAGTTGGTTATTTCGCCATTGCATTGCTACGGCGATTGGTCCGCAATAAGCAGTTCGGCGCGTTTTCCTATTATTGCTTTGCCGTTGGCGGGTTTGCTATCATCGGTGCCATTGTTGGCCTTTTGTAAGCGGTGAGATATGGCAAACACGAAAAACAAAAAGAAACAAACACCTCCCAAGTCACGTCATTTACGTGAGTTTGGCGCTTTAATTTGCCTGCTGCTGGCGATTTTCGCCGGCATCGGGTTAGTTGGCTTACAGGGTATTGTCCTCAACTGGTTCGCCGACAGCATGAAGTATTTGGTCGGTTGGGGTGTATTTGTTTTACCTTTTTCACTGCTGGGTGCGAGTATGCTGCTCTTTTTTCACGGCGGGCAACCCGTACGTATGCGTTTGACTGCATTGTTGTTCTTGCCCTTGTTGCTGGGCATCTTGCTGCACTTAATTCTGTTCCGCAACAGTGCGGCAGCCTTTGGCGCACTGGGACAACAAGGCATGACCCTTGACAGCGGTGGCGCACTCGGCGGCATCATCGCCAATCTGCTTGCAGTGCTGCTCAACCGAATTTTTTCGGTAGTGATTGTCGCGCTCTTGTTGGCGACAGCGGTTTTATATCTCCTCCGCGTATCGCCCGCCGCGATTATCACGGCACTGCGTGGTGACAATCGCAAAAAGCGCGAACGTCAACCCAAGCCAGAACGCTTGCCGCCTGAACCCAAACCACCTAAGCTGCCCAAGGCCGAAAAGCGCAACTTAAACCTGCCTAAAACAAGCATGCCGGAAAAACGAAAACTCAACTTGCCAAAGACAGGCATCGCCGTCGAAGTGCCCATTGAACCGGAACCCGAAATTGAAATCGAAGCTGTTTCATTTACTGATTCGGACGAAGACATTCTCATCCCCGCTGCCTCACCGATTGTTGATTTGGATTCTAATTTTGGTGCCAAAACATCTAAATATACGCCTCCCTGCAAGTCGCCGCAAACCAACATGTTGCCGAGTAGCGAAGAAGAAGTTTTGCCTGCCGACAATGTTGATTTTGTCGTGCATGACTATGAACCAAACCCGCAAGACAAGCCGCTTAAAACAGAGAAATTGCCCGCTACTCTTGCGGGTGACGTTGCTGAGGAATACACATTCCCGCCCATGACGCATTTGACCGCCGGAAAGCCTATGTCGCAAACCGAAGGCAAACGCGAATTAGAACATACGGCAAATCGCCTGATGGAAACACTGGGCAGTTTTAACATCAACTGTCGTATCACCAACGTCACGCGAGGACCATCAGTCACACGCTATGAAATGGAACTGCACCAAGGTATTAAGTTGTCAAAATTGACGGCGCTTTCGGGCGATATTGCGCTGGCACTCGGTGCGAGCAGTGTACGCATTGCACCGATTGTCAATCGCATGAGTACCGTCGGCATAGAAGTGCCGAACAAGACGGTACATATCGTGCATATCCGCGACGTGCTGGACAGCGATGACTTTGCCAGCAATGGCAGCCCAACAACCTTTGCACTTGGCAAAGACATCAGCGGAAAGAATATTGTCAGCGACATTGCCAAAATGCCACATTTGCTTATCGCAGGCACAACCGGATCAGGCAAAAGTGTCTGTATGAATACGCTCATTGTCAGTTTGTTGTTCAAATCCTCACCCGAAGATTTGCGGCTGATTATGATTGACCCTAAGATGGTAGAATTTGATGTCTACAACGGCATTCCACACCTATTGATCCCCGTAGTCACCGACCCAAAAAAGGCGGCGGGTGCGTTGCAATGGGCGGTTGTCGAGATGGAAAAACGCTACCGCATGTTTCAAGAGCGCGGTGTGCGCGATATCATGAGTTATAATCAATCACTCGCCAAGGACAGAGATAGCCAAGAGCCTAAAATGCCGCGTATTGTCATCTTGATTGACGAACTTGCCGATTTGATGGTCGTTGCGCGAAAAGAAGTTGAAGAGTCCATCATCCGCGTGGCACAAAAGGCGCGTGCGGCTGGTATGTACCTTGTCGTTGCCACGCAGCGCCCGAGTGCCGATGTCATTACCGGGTTAATGAAAGCCAACTTGCCGAGCCGAATCGCGTTTGCCGTGGCATCGCAAATTGAATCGCGGATCGTGCTGGACACAACCGGCGCCGAAGATTTGGTCGGGCGGGGTGATATGCTGTACTCTCCGCTGGGCGAAGCAAAACCTATGCGCGTGCAAGGCTGTTTGATTACGACCAAGGAAGTTGAAGATGTGGTCAAATTCGTCAAGAAAAACAATGCTACCGAATACAACGAAGAGACCATCGCTGAAATTGCCAAAATCGCTGAAAAGGCGAATCCCGCTACCGAGGGGCAAGACTTTGACGCCAGCGCAAATGAAGACCCGATGTTCTACGATGCCTTGCAATTGGCCGTCAACAACAGCAAAATTTCAACCACCAGTCTGCAAACACGCCTAAAATTAGGCTACGCCCGTGCCGCCCGCGTGATGGTGCAACTCGAAGACCGCGGCTTTATCGGTCCGCCGGATGGGGCGAAGCCGCGTGAGATACTGATTACGCGTGAGGAATATGAAGAGATGATGATGCGGCGGGAGTAAGGTTAGATTTTCATTTATCAAATGCGTTAGTTAGCTTTAGGAGGAGTTTATAATGATAACAAAATTGATTGGTGCGGCAGGCATAAATGATATCGTAAAATTAGGTCTAGATTTAACTGCAAAAAAAGTCGAGGAGAGAAGCACCAGAATTGAAGTTGCTGAAGTATATTCGTCAGATTATCGTTTGAAACTGCAAGATGCTAAGCGTTGGCTTGAGGAGGATGGATTAAGAGTAGAGCCTGTAGTTCCTCAACCGGATATCGCGTACAAAGATTGCTCGGAGTACGAAGTGGTTGCAACAAATTTTAAGTTAAAGCAAAAAGTTGCTCCCGGCACACGCGTCATTTTAAGATATGTGACTGCCGAAGTGATTGAAGCAAGCCAAAAGTTGTTTGATGAAATGGAAAACCAAAAAGCTGGTAAGTCAACAGAAATGACAGAGGAAAGAACGGGAAGAATTAAACAAAACCTTAATGAGAAAGTCGAATCTGTAAAAAAAGTTTTTACAAAGATATCGAGAACATAGGCGTTTTATTTAACGCGAAAAATAGCCTCTATCCAACTATCCCCATCTTTTCCCGACGCGCCGCTATCATCTCATGCATTTTCCCTAACGCATCCGATAGCCCGCCCAAATGATCAATCAGTCCCACATTGACAGCTTCATCACCGTAAATCACAGACCCTACATCGGCAGCAAGCTCATCAGTGCGCAACATATATTCTCGCAACTTCTCCTCGTTGATTTTGCTGTTTTTCGTGACAAATGAAAGAATTCTCTCCTGCACTTTCTCAAAATAGTGAAATGTCTGTGGTACGCCGATAACAACACCATTCAGCCGTACCGGATGGATGGTCATCGCCGCGCTTGGCGCGATATACGACACCTTTGCCGCGACTGCCAGTGGCACGCCGATGGAATGCCCGCCGCCCAGCACAAGGGATACCGTCGGTTTTTTCATGCTTGCCAATAACTCGGCAATGGCAAGTCCCGCCTCGGTATCTCCACCCATCGTATTGAGTAAAATGAGAAGTCCGTCAATCTCTTCACTCTCTTCAATGGCAGCCAATTGCGGCAAAACATGTTCGTATTTTGTTGATTTTGTGCTTTCCGGCAATATTTGATGCCCTTCGACCTGCCCGACAATCGTCAGGCATTGAATGTTGCCACGGCAGCTCTTTGCTGTTGTGCTGCCCATTTCAAGAATGTGCTGTAATGAGTCGCCGATGGCCGGCGTGCCTTGAGACTCAGCTGTTGTTTGTTCGTCCGTCATGTTTGTCACCTCTATGCTATATTATGGGTGATTGGCAGGTATTTCATACTATGGACCAGCAGGCCTTTCGCCGTACCACTCATTTAACTCATCGCTATCACAATACCCGAGCAGCACAGACACATTTTGAAACAAGTTGGGTACAAGTCCATATGATGTCATCCTACTGTGCCCTTCAAGTATGATATAACATTGTTCATTTTCATTTGTCAAAAATATCAACGGCGAAAACTTATTCCCCTCCCTCAATCTTTTCGCACCCTCTATTGCCCTGTCATTCGACACACCATAGACAGTTATGCCGGCTGAAATCGTCTTTGCCGCTTCAAGGGGCGATCCGGTGTAATTTGAAAGTTTATTCCAGTAACTATACTCAGTGTATATAATTTTTGCTATATCTTCTTGATCAAACTCAGTCCATATCCAGTCAATTTTTGTGGGGAATTTCTCAAATAGTTTTTCGTTTCTATACCCTCTGAAACGTCTTAATATTTCTGCCCTCAACGCATTTTCTTGCGCAGACAATATATCGCCATTAGTGATAATATCCTTGCCGGTGTGCACTGTTGCCAATATACTCTCTATTTGTTTTTGATGCCGGCCGGAGGTAATTTCCATTTTTAGAAACTCATAGACCATTTCGTTTTCATTTGAGTGTCTTATTTTTCGCATTATTTTTTACTTCCCTTCCACAAACGGGCTCGCCTGCCACTCGCCTCCTGCAACACCAATCATTGGGCGGCATAATGTCGCCAAGTCCGTCACATTTGCCTCAAATGTCAGAAAATCACGATGTTTGCTTGGTTTAATAATAATCGGCAAACTGGCTGTCAAGCTCATTTGTTTGAGAATCCCCCGCCCGGCTTGGCTCAATGCCAACACACGTAAATATTGCGGTGGTGCTTGTTGTCGCTCGGCAGTAATTCCCAAGTAGGCGCACATGGCAATACGCCGCAGGCGCGCCAGTGTATATCGCTTGCTTTTGACAGCTTGGAGCAGTTCGTCAAATGTTTTGGCTTGCGCGACCGCTTGCATAAATTTATATTCCAGGCCCTCAGTCACATCAGGCAAAGCACGCCACTCTTCGGCAGTCAATCCGCGCAATTTTTGCAGCAAACCGCGCCGATTGTGGGCAATCAAAATAGGCGCAAATCCCCTGCCCTTTTGCGCGGCAAAAATTTCTGCCATTTCGGGCGTAGTGTACGGCTCATCTTCGCCGCAACGCCAAATTTTGCGAATAGCCGAGGCCGAGGCGTACCCACCTGCAATACCGCCATCATGGGCAACGCCTTGACGTGTAACAGCAATCGGCACAATATGCGGCGACAGATTACGCAAATAACATATGCCTAATAAATTATTGGCATCTTTCAGCAAATGTGCATATTCCGGACATTTTTCAGACGCAAATAGTTGATATTGGGCTGCGTACGAGCGTAGGGGTGCGCGTTGGGCATCCGCAATATTGGGCGTGTCATATAAAGTTGGCAGCCCCGCTAACGCCTTCACCCCATCAAGCGCCCCCGTCTGACACCCGAACGACAAATGCGTCACGACACCCGTTGCGTCCATTATTTGCAAGGCTTTGGCTGAAAAAATGTCAGCCGAAGCACAGGCAAATTCACTCGGCAGCTCCAAAACCACATCAGCACCTGCCTTGATTGCCGCCGTTGCCCGCGAGTGTTTGTCGATAATAGCAAGCTCGCCGCGTTGCGTTACCGTGCCGCTCATTACACAAATGACCGCCGCACCCTGCCCTACACGTCGTTTGCTCTCAGTAATATGGTAGGCGTGGCCACTGTGCAATGGATTGTATTCGCTAACAATCCCAATTACGCTTGACAAATTCTGTCACCTGCCTTATCATAGGAATATCACAAAAGAAAAGGATTTGCAGATATGAAAATTCTCGTACTCAATGCCGGCAGCTCTTCGCTCAAATACCAGCTTTTTGATATGCGCGACAATAGCGTACTTGCCAAAGGTCTATGTGAGCGCATTGGCATCTGCGGCAGCAAAATCAAGCACACCGCTGAAAGTCCAAGACGCATCCGCGATACCGAAGTGCAGATGGACGACCATCAGCAAGCGATTTCCGTCTTACTGGATATGCTGACCGACAGCGAAGTCGGCGTAATTTCATCGATGACTGAGATTGATGCCGTAGGACACCGCGTGGTGCACGGTGAAGAACTGTTCTCCAAATCATCGCTCATCAATGACGAAGTTCTTGCCGCCATTGAATTGTGCTGCGCACTTGCGCCGTTGCATAACCCGCCGAATCTCATCGGCATCCGCGCTTGCATGGCACTCATGCCAAATATACCGCAAGTCGCCGTTTTTGACACTGCATTTCATCAAACGATGCCGAATTATGCATTTTTATACTCAATTCCATACGAATATTACACACGCAATAAAATTCGCCGCTACGGCTTCCACGGCACGTCGCACCGTTATGTGTCGAGCCGGGCCGCGCAGATGCTTAACCGTCCGGTGGAAGAGCTGCGTATCATCACCTGCCACTTGGGCAACGGCTCATCAGTCGCCGCCATCCGCAACGGGTGTAGTGTTGATACCACCATGGGCTTCACGCCACTGGAAGGCTTGCCGATGGGCACGCGTTCGGGTTCTATTGACCCCGCTATTTTGAGCTATCTGATGGAGAAAGAGAATTTGTCCAGCGACGAGATGCTCAATGTGCTGAACAAGAAATCAGGCATGCTGGGTTTATCAGGCATTTCGTCCGACTTCCGTGACCTCGCCAACGCCGCCAAAGAGGGCAACGACCGTGCTGACATTGCATTAAAGGTCTTCAACTATTCGGTTAAAAAGTACGTCGGCGGTTATTCAGCGGTACTCGGCGGCGTGGATGCGTTGGTATTTACGGCCGGTGTCGGCGAAAACAGTCCGGCAATCCGCGCCGCCATCGCCGGCGGATTGGATTACATGGGATTAAGCCTCGATTCCGATAAAAACGAAGCCGCACGCGGCGTAGAAGCCGACATCAGCGCCAGTGGCAGCCGCGGACGGATTTTGGTCATTCCAACCAACGAGGAGTTAGTAATTGCCAAAGATACGGAAGCACTAATTAAAAGGTAAATTGCAGGGGCGAACAATGTTCGCCCCTATTTCTTGCTCTTTATCTCCGATTATTATTTTGCGCAATCGGTATACGCGTAATCGTCGTGCCCATGTATTGGTTCTCTTGGTGCGTAATCTTGAACGAATCGGGCTTGACATAGTCTTGCGCTTGGCACGACTGCTTGGCTTGCGTTTTACTCATCGAGTAAGCAACAGCGACCACGATAATCGCTACAACCAGCGCAATCGCCGCGTAAATCCACCAGCGTTCAAGCCAAATTTGCCACACCGTGGGGGTGTAACGCATCGGTTGATACGATGAGAATGACGGCCAATTACTTTCCATTATATAAATCCTCCCACGATCGACACTACCACCATCGCTGCCGCGAACGCGCCGCCCAACCATGTGGCCACTCGGCCCTTGCTAATCGGCAAATCGCCAACAATGCGCCCTGTTTGCCCGTTGATTGCATACAGCCAATCCTGTCCGCGATATTTGTACGAAAGCAACCATACCGGTAGCAGTGTATACATCGACTCGCAATCGGAAATTTTATGTTGTGTTTTTAGTAAGCGCACCGTTGTGTAACCTGTCACAGTGTTGCGCAGTTTTTTCTCGATGTATTCCTTCACCCGTGCATCAACGCGCGGCAATACATCATCGGCCGTTTGGTCATACTTCTCGGCCATAAAGCCCGATAAGAAACCCATGCTGAAATCGCACATATCGGCGTAGTCATATGGCTCAAGCATATCCATCATCTTGCTGTCCATGCGCTTGGAGGCATCGGCAGGAATTTTGGCGTAGCAACACTCACCCTCTCGCGTAACGTTAAAGTGTGAGGTTTCAGTAATCATGTGCCGCCCCGTCGAGTACGTCCGCACATTGGTCGCCTTAGCGTGAATGCCTCCCCAGACGTCGCAGTCGAAGAGCCAGAACGGCAAGTACACGCCCGTTAAAAAATCCAATTCTCTGCTGCTTTTGAAACATTTTGGCAGCAGAGGTCTTCGTTTCAAAGAGTTTTTGAACATTTCTTCGGCTTTTTCTTTGGTCACTTTGAACGGAATCAGCTTGATGGGATAGTACGCCCCCTGCAACCGTGTTTTGATAATAGTGGGGTTGTGACAATAGACACAAAATGTCGCCACAGTGTTTTCATCGGTGATGATCTCAGCACCACAGCTTGGACAGTTGTACATGGCGATATGCGCCTGGTAATCTGCCTGTATGTCAGCATCAATGCCAGGATTGACGCTGCCGCAATCACTGGGCGCGTGAAAGTTCGCCTGACACGCACTATCAGACGGCTCACTGCCGAGTTCGCACTGCTGCAACTCATTTGGCTTGAGATCTTTCTCAAATTGACCGCCGCAATATTTGCACAGCCACGATTGCGTAGCAACGTCAAAGTTAATTGGCGCACCACATTGCGGGCATTGGTAAATGACAACATTATTAGACATAATTCCTCCTATTTGCAGTTTTGCAAACCACGAACGGTTACGGCATCTGCAATGTTTTAACGGAGCGATTACTATTGTTTGCTATGTAGGAAATGCTTTTATTCATCGCCCGGCGAAAGGAACAAAAGAGTGAACAAAACAAATCACCAATCATCACCTTGTAATTGTTTTTCATTTTGGTATTGTTGATAGTCTTTATATTGCGGTGAATTTAACACGTTTTTAGATGCAAATTCTCTTCCGCAATACTTACATACTCCTGTTTTTTTGCTTATATCTATATTGACAGGTGCACTACAAGATGGACAAGTAAGAGAAACAAAATTATCCATAATTTTCCCTCCTTATTTTGTAGCAGGTGTAGTCCGACAATTTGATTGAAGGATAATTGAACCAGCGCCAGAAAACTGTACAGTGAAGTCTGTCCACAAAGCATTTCTTGTTCTAAATGCCCTAAACGTCAAGCCTGCTGACCATGCCACCAAATGATTAAGATCTACATTTATAACTTTATCACCACTTAAGTTAATTTTCTGAAGCACACCACAACTATCGATAATACAAGATCCAACCCCTGAAGTTTTCAATGTAGTAATAGGAATGCCACCAGAAATCATCCCGCTCCAAGCACTTTGGTCCATTTCAAAATTAACACCCATATCACAAGCTAAAAATGCTCCCGAAATGATTTTCCACTGTTGACCGGAATTATCATCACATGGCAACTCAATAATGTCGCCAGGTTTCCATGGGGCAATCGCAATTCTTGACGGTTGTGTTGCCTGAACCATTGTTATTACTTTATTGCCTTGACTAAAAAGACCTATCTTTTTGCCGCCCATTCTTTTTTGTCTTGTTGAATTATGGATAGTATCAAAAGACAAAGTTGGATCTGAGTAAACCATGGTACCCGGCTCTATGCAAATTGTCTCATTTTGATCAAGCGTTATTTCAATGACAGGAAATGGTGCACCATATTTTTTTTCATAGTTCATGCAATGTGCTCCTTTGTGTTAAGATTAAATGCCCTTTGAGACTTACTTGTGAACCTTTGTGCAAAATATAAAAATTTCCACACAAACACACATGAGCGTTCAATGTACGCCCATGTGTAATTGACAATTTCCCCTACGCTTTTGCACCGCCGCAGCCTTGACAGAAGTTGCCGGTGTTGGCTTGACCGCATTTGCAAGTCCAGTTCGACGGTTCTATCGGTTTAGCTGTACCGCAACCTTGGCAGAAGTTTCCGGTATTGACTTGACCGCAAGCGCATGTCCAACCTGTCGCCGGTGCCGGTTTCGCACCGCCACAGCCTTGGCAAAAGTTGCCGGTGTTCGACTGTCCGCAAGTGCATGCCCACGCGTTGGGAGCCGGTGCAACTGCCGCAGCTTGCTGCTGTTGGATCTGCGCTTGATTGCCGGCCGTCATCTGCCCCAAGCCGGTCGCTTGCATACCTAAACCCATACCAAGGAAACCCGTCATCGCGCCGCCGGCATTCGAACCGGCCGCTTCCAAACCGCGCGCTGCCGCACCTTGCACAAATCCCTCACGAATAGACGCGTCTTGCAGCATCGCACCTTGATTGCGCAGCTTCATCAGTTCCTTGGTTTCATCGCAATAACTGATGCTCTTCAAACCAACCGACTGCACTTCAATGCCACGCATATTACGCCAGTCTTCATCCATAATCTCGCGCATATAGTTGGTCAGCTCAGCTGTTTTGCCCACAACATGCGACGCTCGCACGCCGTCAGACGACATACGATTCAGCGCCGCTTGGAACTGCCCCAAAAATTCAGCCAATAGCATTTTCTTAAAACTTTCAACATCCATGCGGTCCGCGCCTTTGTCAACCACTTCGGCATAGAATTTCAGCGGCTCGGTAATTTTCAGCGAAAAGTATCCAAACGCACGGAAAAACAATTCGGCGTTAAAGAATTCATCAAAATAATTGACAGGATTAACTGTTCCAAAGGCAATGTCGCGAATCTCTTGCAAATTGATAAAGATGGCGATCTGTGCCCGTGGCGTCACGCCACCGAATTTTACGCGTTGAAATGTCTCTTTCAGCGAGTCACCAAACTGTCCGCCGAACATCGACGGCAGTGACGAGTCTTCCACTTTGTAATAGCCCGGCTCGGCCGAATAGTCAACGATTTTACCGCCGTCAACCAACAGCATGCACTGGTTAGGGTAGACGTGGATAATCGAGCCATTGGAAATGGTATTGTCCGTGCCTTTTCGGTTGCGGTTGCGCGCATCGCTTTGACGCACCGTCACGCCGCGTGTCATAACAGTCTGCGGGCTCAAATTATCGGCTTCGATAACCTCCAGCCATTGGTCAGCAAGTCCGCCACCAACTGCGCTTTTAACGGCTCTGATAAGTCCCATATGTAAATCCTCCTAATTTTAGGCATGCACATAGCGCATCCTTTAATGCTTCCACGAGCGAACACAAGCCGCCCCTACATACTATACACTACATCGCGAAAAATGTCTAGGGGTAAATCATAGTAAAAAACAGGCACGGTGTGTCCGCTTTTCTATTTCCAAACCCAGCCGATGACGCCGTCTTTCTTACAAAGCAATCTGTCATTGTAATCGCCTAACAGGCATAAATTGTCGCCTATATCAACAGGCAACCAATAGTCTGTACCGCAACTGCATCCGCAAAAACTATCGTCCCAATCACGCCAGATCGCAACCGTCGGCATCACCAACTCAATATCGGTTTTCACATGTTGCACTATGCTGAGCAGTTCACCCTTCTCAATGGGCCTAATAGCCCTGTCATTCCACGTAATATTCAACGTGCCACCGGTTTCTGACTGCTTTTTTTCAGCTATGAAAACAGGAAACGAGTCAACTGTCTCAAACGAAAACACACCGTCTTGAATAATAAAGGCGTTCAACTGCCCAACAAGCGCTTTTGTTCCCATGCCACCATCAATGGCAATAATATGCGCCTGTTCGTCTACAATGGGGTTACAACAAGGAATCTCATGACAATAGTTATACACCGGCCAATGCCCTACCACAACCCATTTGTCAAAGCGCAAATCCTGCTCCAAAAACGCATCGTTTTTCATACATGCCCATGCGTCCTGCTCGTACAAATTGTCGGATGTCAGTCCGCCATGTACAAAGGTATAGTTTTGCGTATCGATAATATGCGGCAAGCTTTCAATCCACTGATTCTCATTTTCGCACAACCTTTCACTTGGCATGTCGCTGTTGCCACGCAAGGCGTACACGTTTCTTTTTTTACATAATTCGATCAAAAACCGCAGCGTTTCCTGCGGTTTTTGTCCTTTTGTAAAATGGTCACCCAAAAGAAATAGCAAATCGTCATCGCAAAACTTCACTTTATCGAGCAAACGGATCAACTCATCAAGACTACCGTGTATATCACTGATGCAAATTATCCGCGTACCCTGTGGAATCGTCACTTGCTGAGTCTTAGCCCTGCTGCTCATCAGGTACTGCATCTTCGCCATCAGGCATGTTGGCTCCATCAGTTGTTTCGGCTATATGTATGGTGTCATCGCCATTGTTATTCTCTGAAGCATCATCTTGCCGTCTTCCCAAATACTCGGGTAACGTCATGCCCGCCATATCAAACATTTCATTCATAGGCGGGATACTTTTCAGTAAACCCGACAGAAAATTCGCCGTAGACGTTTTGCCATCGGCATTTCCGCCGCCATCCCAAACGGTAATCTTATCAAACGTAATATCCCGGATGGC
>WRAI01000031.1 GCA_009780275.1 Oscillospiraceae bacterium
AGCTCGCAGCCGGGTGTGTATCTGTTCTCTCCGCAAATGCAGTTCCAAACGCAGATGATGGTCATGGCCATGGTGCGGACGTTGGATGTGATTAGGGGTACGTAGTGCGCGGGGCAGCGAAAAGTAGGGTAGCGAATAAGCAAAAAGAGGCGGGGCGTAACAAACGCCCCGCTACTTGATTATATAGATTAGTTGTAGTATGATGTTAGCGTAGAAATCTTTTCTACATAGTGTTTGTGCCGTTTGCGTAGGCGGTGAAATTTATATTTTGAGCCGTGTTCATTGCAACACGGATTTTTTATAATCGGACAAATCATCATATTTTAAGACATGATTTGCGTGGTTATGCTATTGTATAATACTCCTTGAAAGGAGGAGGAAGCTATGAACTGGATACAATGCTTGGAAAAAGCACTACAATATATTGAAAAACATTTAACAGATGAAATCAATATAAACGAAATAGCGAACCAATCATACACGTCAAGCTCTCATTTTCAACTTATGTTTCATCTGGTAACAGGTATGACTGTGGGCGAATACATTCGCAATAGACGGCTAAGCTCTGCCGCACAAGATTTATTGCAACCAAACAGTAAAGTAATTGATGTGGCTATGAAGTATCAATATGATACATCAGAAAGTTTTTCAAAAGCGTTCGCTCGTTTTCATGGCGTGCCGCCATCGAAAGTACAGCGGGGACAAGTTCAGTTGTTTTATCATCTGACTATCGACATCAATATTCAAGGAGGATTTTACATGGCAGGGAAATTTATTGACGATATGGTGCTGGTCAATTGGAGTGAAATTGACGGGCAAAAGAACGAAAAAACAGCGGGTGCAGAAGTATATAACAGGCTCGTGAACTGGGCGCAAAAGGCAAGAGGGCAAAATCCGAGCGTATTTGACGCGATGACCGAATGGATTTTAGACGACTCGCAATGGGGTGATGACAAACTCGCGGAAAATGAACAGATTTTACTGCAAGGCGTATTCGCTCGTCTTAAAGAGGAGAATGCCAAACTTCGTGCGTACTTAAAAGAAATTGAACCGTCCGGCGTGGTCAATGATGCGATTTTTAATGCGTTAGACAAATTTGATGAAGGACTGTCGGGTGCAGTAGATGAACCTGATTGGTTGTGTGATACCGTATCAACGGTGTTTGCCGATTTTTCTAAAATGCGGGAGCGCGGTATTCGTGAAAAAATAGCAGGCGGTAAAACCGGCCCTTACGGCAACGATAAAGTAGACTTGTTTGGATATGTCAATCACTTGAAAGACTTGGATGCAGGGGTACAGTGGGCGTTGTTCATGCCCCAAACAGTAAAAGATAGCCTTGACGCACGAGGATTGACCCGGGAAAAGTTTGAGTACATCGAATTGGGTAAAGTTCGTTTTATTGGACTTGATGAAATTCGCACGAAAAAAGGTACGGCTGAACTCTTGATTGACGGCGGGGAATTTCTTTCTGTCATGGATTCGTTGGCACAAGAATATTCGGCGACAAAAATAAACGATAATTGTGTCTTGATACATCACAACGGAACTAATCATGAAGAAATGCACATCCTCATAGGTCGGTTTTTCAAAGCGGACACCCCCGTGCCGGAGGGGTACGATTATTTTGACGTTTTAACCGAAAAGGCTGCATACGCTATTTATAGCAGCGAGAAATTCAGCGGCGACCTTATACATGGCCCCGAAGATGCCTATTCCTTAACTCGTGACCAAATACTGGGCAACAACGTCAATATCCCATTCCCACAGGCATATTGGCACGCCGTGGTTTTCACAAACGGGCTCCCGGCACAAGGGAAATACCGCTATGGGTATATGTTCAGCGTGGGAGAACCGCGCGTAGATTGAGCAGACCGCTGCACAGCGGCACGGCAATATCAAAATTTTATATTTACGGGGGTTGGGAATGTCAGAATATCGTACACAGAAAGAATTAAAACCAAAAGTGCAAGATATTGCCGAGGGACTTTTAAGTGAAGATAAATTAGAAAACGTATTGGATTTTCTCGTATTTCTAAAAGCAAACAAGTTGACACCACGTTGGTATACAACTGATTCATGGGTCATCAAATATAAAAATAAAAAAGTTTGCCAAATCAAATTGAATTGGGTGCCGCGACCATCCGACAAGGAGAATTTTTGGGGCATATATTGCGACCATTTCACGAGGCAAGAATGGCTTTTACACTATGAGGGAAACATAACGGATGACGGACTAAAAGAATTTATTTGGAACAACATCAATCCCCCGTATGGTTGCAATAAAAAAGAGGGAAGGTGTAAAGGGTGGTCGGATATAAAGGTTTTAGACAAAAACTTTAAGGCTATATGCGGTTGCTTTCCTCTTGTTATAAAAAATCCCAACGGCAAGACGCTTGCGTATGCAAAAGAATATGTTTTGATAGTAAAGGATTTTATTGCCGATTTAGCGGTTTAATATAAGCAAAATCGCCGTGCAACTGCTCGGCTATCAATATCAATCAAATTTATATTTTACGAATAGAGGATTTAATAAATGTCAGAAAATAACCACAAAGATACAATTACAAAAATCAACGATGACCTCAAAAATATCCTTAGTGACGAGAACCTTAACACCGCAATGGATTTTGTCACGCACTTACTTGAAATTGGGATTACGCCTGAATCGACGGAGCATCCTTTTCATTACATATCAAGTTACAGGGGTAAGTTTTTTTGTCTTGTCGTGTGTTGGAATGATGATAATGGCGATAATTTGATGTTCTGTTGTTGGCCGGGAGAATTAGATGTAATTGAAAGTGATAAATTTCCAATCAGCGAAAACTTGAAAGGGTTTGCTCGTGGAAACGTAAAAAAATGTTTTAAGTGTGGTGGCTGTGAAATAGAGCCGACAGTTAGAATGGTTTTTGGCGAGGAACACGATAATGTTTGTTGCAATGTGTTTCATTTTTGGAAGCCAAATAGTGAAACTCTTGAAAATGCCAAAAGCCTCATGAGTTTATTGAAACACGTTATTGACGATGCTCAATGTAGCGAATAAGCATAACCGCCGTGCTAATAGCTCGGCAATCCATATCAAACAAACTTTATATTTCGCGAGTAATGAGAGGCACAAAATATGGACATTACATTTAATAAAGTGAGTGATTTCAAAAAAGGAATATTTACAGAATTATTATCAGATGCCTATTCCTTTGATAACAATATTGTAGCGACATACAAAGAGAAATGGCTCGATGATGACGAATTTTTCTTTGATAATCCAGACATCGCAGATTATTGTGGTTTTATATCAACATTAGGCGATGAAATTATTGGCTTTGTAATGTGCGACCCACGAAATATGCCCGAATATGCAATCGTTGGCGATAATTGTATCATTACAAAACACAAGGGAAAAGGATACGGAAAATTGCAGCTTCAAGAAGCAATCAATAGGTTTGCGCAAAAAGGCACGAAAAAGTTTTATGTATCTACTAGTAGTGGCTTAACTCCTGCTCAAAAAATGTATGAGAGTGTTGGATTTATGAGGTTAGATATTTCTAAGTTAGAGCCGTGGCAAATAGAACAAAAGCAAGATATATATTACAGATTGGATTTATGTACAAAATAAGCACTCGACATACTAACGACTAAATCCCGACCTACGCCGTAAGTAGGCACATTTTGAACACCAACACAGTGCCATCAGGAACGATATGCCTTGCCCTCCTCGTGAAAACGCGCCGTTATTTCTCGCCTGGCCTCTGACGTTTTGCTATCGCAAAAGTCGACGGCATGGCTCGAAACGCCGCACAGTTTCGAAGTCCGTAACAGAGATGCTGAAAATCCAACTCGCCTTGGTGCAATTACTGCATGGCGCGATAATGCTCCTGCCTCTCATGTGATTACACGGAGTGTATCTCGAATATATACTGCCAGCATAAATGACCATGTCAGAGGAACTGCCAGGTCGGCTTTGAACGTGGCTCGAAGCGTTGCAGCACACGAAGTGGGGCATATATTGGGGTTAGGAGATAATCCACCAGGAATTGCTGCGAATTCTACACTCATGTCACATAGTCGACAGCGCAATACTGTTACACGACATACTGTTTTTGATACCCGAAATGTTCGCTTGATATATGGCGTTGCTTAGACTATTTTATCTGAAAGAAAGGAAAAACATAATATGAAAAAACTAATCGTTTCTTTATTTGCTATGCTGTTTTTTGTTGTTGCCTGCAGCAGTCCTACGCCCAACGTAGAATTGGATGATACCATTACCCCGGTAGAGTATGTTTATATACACAGCGATGCGCCAATTTTTACAGAGACCGAGGAGCTGGTTAATGTTGCTGACCATGTTTTTGTCGGCGAAGTCATGTCGATTTCATTTGCTGTAATTAATTCTGAAACTGGCAGAGCACCTACGCCTGATTGCGAAAAAGGTCTGTTAAGACTTGGCACGACATATGATGTAAGGGTTATTACTGCGTATAAAGGAGCGGGCAGAGAGGTTATGCGCATCCGGGTTTCTGGTGGTATTAAGGGATATCGTGAGCAAGAACAGTTGGCACTAATCCGTGAAGCAGGTGCGCATAATTGGGATGGTGTTTACTATATCCCCATTGAGCACAATATTGCCCCATTAGAGGTTAGCGGCACTTACCTCTTTACCGTTGTGGATTTGGTTGTCGAGTTGGAGGGATATAGTAATTTTGTTGGCCTGCTAAATACCGAGCAGTCGTTACTTGATCTAGACGATCCTTTCGAAACAACTGATGCCTTTACTGATGTTTCCGTCAAAGCTATCATTAGCGAATTTGGTGAAGGTGCTTTCGAGGAACATTGGGAGCACTGGCAGAACGATAACCCTGACTGGGAGCAACGCATGACACGTGGTAATCGTCGCAGCAGAAATAGGCATTTGCAAGATGAACAAGGTGGCGGTGATAATCAAGATGATGATGCGGAAAGAAAGGCGACAAATGCGAGTGCTGATTGACACTAACGTCCTTTTCTCGGCTATCTATTCGCAAAACGGCGCACCATTTCAAGCGTTCAAAAAGGCGGTTGACCCGCCCTATACTTCGGGCGGCACTCAATGCCGAGGCTGATATTTTGCTGACAGACGATAAAGATTTTTTACAGTCGGGGCTTGATAATCCGCTCATCATGACGGCGGCAGAATTTTTACAAATGAAGTAGTCCGACTGCGTACAATGACACTTGAGTGCGTGTGTTTTATAGCACAAAGTGAGGGGTTGGCACCTCGGTGTTTTGGGCGCTAGGCAAAGAAGCCGTTTGTGCATAAAGGCTTGACAAGTTGTGAAACACAAGGTATAATGACTTCTGTTGTTTTCCATAGAATGCGGTTGTGGTGGAATGGTAGACACGCACGCTTGAGGGGCGTGTGTTGAAAGACGTGCGGGTTCAAGTCCCGCCAACCGCACCACTACGGAGAGAATTAAGAGATTTATGTCTTTTAATTCTCTTTTTTGTTTTCAATTAAACTTTATACTTTCCGAGCCACAACAACCAGCCTGTTATTCGGCCGCGAATACTCACAAGTAGACAGTGTAATCAACCTATCACCGTAAGCTATTGTTTCCTTTGCGAATCAACTTAGGTGTAGTGAATAACAACGCAATCAAAGCCAGCCCTCCGAGTAAGAAGAACATGTAGCCGCTGGAATTGTCGCTTGTAGGCGGATTGCCGGTGCCAGGCGGGGTGGTTGTTGGTGCAACTGTTGGCGTAGTTGTCTGCGGTGTGGGCGTTTGGATAGGAGTTGGGGTAGGATCAGGCTCAACAATATCAGATTCCACCACAAAGCGCACTAAAAATGTCCACGGTTGTTCTAAGTCATCGCCCTCAATTGTTACGGTTGCCATATGTGGGCCAACAGGTAGGCCTGTTCGCGGCACGATGGTGAAAACCGCTGTTTCGTTCACGTCTAAGCTGGGGATTGTTGTTCTATCAAGCACGAAGCTGTCTGCATTCCTGCCGGATAGGGAGATTGTTAGTTCGCCGATTGGCTGTTCACCCAATGTCCAAAGCTCTACGCTATGAGGAACTTGCTCTCCGTACCCCACTATTGCCGCGGAAAATGTATGTGGGCGGAATGCACTAATTATAAGTGGGCTTTCATGGATAGTTGTAATTTGCGTTGTGAATTGTTCGGGTTGGAATCTGCGGCACACATCAATAATAATGTGGAACTGACCCGGCGTAGGAAGGAAACCGTCACTCCCTGTCAACTTATCAATAATAATTGTACCATCTGTATTGATGTAATGCACGCGATGCCGCATTGATATACTCGACTCACTACGCGAAACAACCACAAGATAGCGTGTATCAAAGAAAGCTCCTGTATAAACACCTATAACATCAGAGGGAAGTTGAAAACGCGCCAGTTCGGCTTGTGAGTTAACAACGACAAGACCCGGTTCAAAGACTGGAAGCGCAACTGCTTCTACATATCGTGCCCCAAAGTCATCGCCATAGGTTAGTCGTCCAGTGGTATTTGCGTCAGCAATTGTGATATTGTACATTGGCGTAAGTAACACACCACACATTAACAATAGTTTGATTCCGTGCATTATTTTCTTCATCATTTCACAGCCTCCCAATTTATTTTGTCTTGCTGTGTTGCTTCGCGCAGAAGCGAAGTAGCACAATTTAGTTGATTGTACCATATAAATCAATTTAACGCAATAAATAGTGGTTTTCGTTAACAACAACAAACCGCCCAGCCATAACAGCTGGGCGGTTTTCTCTTGCCCACAACTACAACATTCCCACAGCGCGCGCTCTCAAAATAAATTTCTGCACTTTCCCGCTGGCCGTCAGCGGAAAACAATCAACAAACAGCACACGACTCGGCACCTTATGCTTGGCCAAGCTCCGGTTGACAAATTCTTGAATATCGCTCTCTGTCGCCATTTCGTCCTCTTTACGTATAATCACCGCGCAAACTTCCTCGCCGTACTTCTCCGACGGAATCGCCACAACAGCCACATCTTTGACAGCCGGATGTGTATAAATTAAATCCTCGATCTCTTTGGGAAAAATATTCTCGCCGCCGCGGATAATCATGTCCTTAATCCGCCCGGTAATCTTATAATACCCCTGCGCGTCCACTGTCGCCAGATCACCCGAATGCAACCAGCCCTCAGCATCAATCGCCGCAGCTGTCGCCTCGTGATTATCGTAATAGCCTTTCATGACATTATATCCGCGTACACAGAACTCGCCCGACTCACCCACGCCCACTTCTTTACCGCTCTCGGGATCGACTACCTTAGCTTCCATAAACGGCAGCACCTTACCAACCGTGTTGACGCGGTTTTCAATGCTATCTTCTGTTGTCGTCTGTGTACAAACAGGCGAAGCCTCCGTCTGTCCGTACGCAATCGTAACATCGCGCATATGCATCTTATCAATCACATCCTGCATCACTTTGACAGGACAAGGTGACCCCGCCATAATGCCGGTGCGCAGCGAAGAAAAATCGTACTTGTCAAAATCACGGTGCTGCAAAATGCCGATAAACATCGTTGGCACACCGTGCAATGCCGTGCAACGCTCATACTCAACCAAACGCATGACTTTCATTGGTGCATACCACAGCAACGGCAACATCGTGCTGCCGTGCGCCACGCAAGCCAAAATGCCAAGCACCAACCCAAAGCAATGAAAAAACGGCACAGGAATGCAAAGCCGATCTTCCTGCGTAAACTTCATACATTCGCCAATCGAAATGCCGTTGTTGACGATATTCTTGTGCGTCAGCATAACGCCTTTGGGAAACCCCGTCGTTCCCGAAGTATACTGCATATTGATAACGTCGTTGCAGCAAAGGCTATCTTTACGCGCCCGGTATTCCTCCGGCGAAACCAAAACGCCGAATGATTCAATCTCGCTCCACCGATACATCCCCGGATAATCGTTGCTGTCAAAGCAAATCACGCTGCGCAGTACAGGCAAACGCACGCTGTCAAGCTGCCCTTTCTTAGCCGTTTTCAATTCGGGACAGAGCGAATAAATAATCTTGCCGCAGTCAATGTCTTTCAGCCCGTCGCAAAGAAACAACGCCTTGCTGTCTGACTGTTTGAGCAAGTATTCCAATTCGTTTTCTTTGTAGTTTGTATTGACCGTCACCAGCACAACGCCGATTTTCGCCGTCGCAAAGAAAAGCACCAGCCACTCAGGATAATTCGTCGCCCAAACAGCCACATGATCGCCCTTTTCAAAGCCCATGCCCATCAACCCTTTGGCAACACGGTCAACATGAGCGTTGAACCTGTAATACGTCTGGTCGTAATCGACCTCGGTGTATTTAACCGCCTGCCGCGTCGGAAACTTCTCCGCCGTCTCTTCCAGCAATCGCCCAACCGTCAATGTCGATAACTGCTTCATACAAACCTCCCCAATTTTTTACACCACAGGCCAAGAGCCATGCCCTTGCCGTTTATATCAAAACAAGACTTCCACCCAACCCCCTTTTTGAAAGGCGGTGTCCAACTCTCGTCCCGTCCGCAGGCGACGTTTCACCCGGGCCGCCGCATCCCTTTCAACACAATAATTAAAACAAGCCCTAACAAAGCCGTGCCCGAAGCCACGGCGAACGCCGGAAACATGCGGTTGATATTATCGGTCGCTAAATTTCGGAAATACCCCGCCACCTGCGAGGCAATAATCGATCCCGCACCAAACCCCAGCAGGACAAACCCATAATTTGTCGCCATATGCTTCGAGCCGAACAAATCAGCGCACAGCGACGGAAAATTACTCAGAATGCCGCCATAAAAGAAGCCGATCATAGCAATGACAGCAAACACCAAATAGCCCGACGCCATGTTGACAAGTAACGAAAGCACCATGCTGCCCGCGAGCAAAATGATGATTGTATTATACCGTCCCAACTTATCGCTAATGTAGCCCCAAACAATGCGCCCCACCGAGTTTGAGATCGAAATGGACAACACCGCGACAATGGCCGTCTCACCCAACCCCCGACCCTCAGCAATCGGACGGGCAAAATTTATCATCATCAAGCCGCCGATACAGGCAAAAAACATCGAAAACGTCACCAAATAAAAGTGCGGCGTTTTCAGCATTTCCGTAGGAGAAAATTGAGGTGCCTCTCCTGCTTTTGCGAGAGAAACCGAGTCATTTTGAGGCAAACTTGAGGTTAAATCAGGCTGTTTAGAATCAGCCTCTTCAGGCGGATTGATAAGAAAAATGCTGCCCAGCGAGCAGACAACCAAGAAGATACCTGCCAAAACGGCAAATGTCGGCAGCTCTCCGCCCGGCACGGAAACGTTGTCAATCAATGTACCTCGCCCGCCGAAAACCTCTATCAAATACTCCACCAATGGCGTAAAAATCACCCCGCCAAAGCCCAAAGCCGCGATAATAATGCCGGTCACAAGCCCTTTTCGCCGCGGATACCACTTCTGTGCACAAGCTATCGTCGTCGAATACGTAAAACCCATGCCGATACCGCCCATTACGCCATATGTCAACCACAACAGCCACGGCACACTTGCCGTCACAAACGACGCCAGCAAGAAGCCTATACTGAGGATCACGCCGCCGGTAAAGACGACGCGTCGCGTGCCATAGCGGGCAGCCAACTTGCCGCCAAAGATAGTCGTCACACTCAAAACTGCCAGCAAAATCGAAAATGTCAGTCCGGCTTGGGCATGATTTCCGTTGAAAAGACTGTCTGCAATGCCGGTCTGAAAGACGCTCCAAATATAGGCCACGCCGATAATTAACTGGATAGCAGCGGCGGCAATGATGGCATAAATGCCCTTTCGTTTCACAAGCGCCATCTACGACTCCAACGCCGACAAGGCCAACACTTTCAGCCCCAAATGGATACCCAGCACAGGTCCGATTTTTTGCAACGCAACAGGCAGATTCGGGCGCGCCTCTTTGATGGTGTGATACAGTGTCGACGCCGACTGATTTTCGCCGACATAGCTGACCACAGCCTCCCGCGTGGTGTCTGTAACCTTTGCCATCAAACGCTTCATCGCCTCGGTATTACCGCGCGCCGTTCCATCACTGACCACAGCCCCATCTCGGCACTGCAAAATCGGCTTAATGTTCAAAATCGTGCCGACATTCATACGCACAAACCCGATACGCCCGCTCTTGCGCAGCGGTGCCATATCGCTCACCGAAAATATTATACTAATTTTATCACGTATTTCCGGCAGCATCCTCAAAATTGACGACAACGCAACCCCTTTCGCCACAAGCGCATTCGCCTCTTTAATCAACAGATACAACCCGCCCGCCGTCAACCGACTGTCAAATACAGCAATGTTTTTGTCCCCTATTGTCTTGGCCGCGGCATAGGCCGCCCCATATGTCCCGCTCCACCGCGAACTAATCGTAATACAGAGAACCTGATTGCCCTTGCGCCGTTCCTCCTCAAAGCAACCCAAAAATACCCCCATATTGGGTTGCGATGTCCCGCAATTCGCGCCACGTGTAAGCAAAGGCTGAAAATCACCGTTATGGTCACTGTACGACTCAGTATACTTCTGCCCGTTGACCGTATAATTCAACGGCACAACGGTAACCCCCAATGCCTCGGCATCTGCCTTCTTCATATAGGCACTAGTATCTGTCACAATAGTAATTCTCACATGCCACCTCCTATAGCCCGAAAGCGCTCATACCGCTGACTTGTCAGCTCTTCAGGTGATTTTTTGCCATAGACACAAAGTGTGTCCGCCAAATTATCGCGCAAGTTGTCAATTAATTGACTATCTTCAAAAATAATACGTTCAATAATGTTCAGACGCAGCAAATCATCGGCCGTCAATTTCAAACACTCACTGGCTTCTTTCGCACGGTTACGGTCTTTCCAAAGAATGCTGGCACATCCCTCGGGCGAAATAACCGAATATATGGCGTTTTCAAGCATCCAAACCTCATTACCGACCCCCAACGCCAGCGCGCCGCCCGATCCGCCCTCACCAATAATAACAGAAATAATCGGCACCTTAAGCGTCATCATTTCCATCAAATTCTCAGCAATGGCTTGCCCTTGCCCGCGCTCTTCGGGGCCAATGCCACAATATGCGCCCGAAGTATCAATCAGGCAGACGACAGGGCGGTTGAACTTCTCTGCCAACTTCATTTGACGAAGTGCCTTACGATAGCCCTCGGGATGCGCCGAACCAAAATTCCGCAACTTACGCTCACGAATGTCATGCCCCTTTTCAATGCCGATGACAGTGACAGGCTTGCCTTGCAGTTCAGCAATCCCAGCCACGATAGCTTTGTCGTCAGCATATCGACGATCGCCGTGCATCTCAAAAAAGTCAGTAAAGACTTGATTGATTATATCCAGCGCAGTAAAGCGGTCTTTAGCACGTGCGGCCTGCACTCTCTTATACGCAGTCATACAACTCCCTCCTTTTTATGCATCTGCAATAATCGAGCAATACTTCTCTTCTGCCGTTTACGCTCAACAATTGCATCAACAAAGCCGTGCTCAAGCTGAAACTCTGCACGTTGGAAGCCATTAGGCAATTTTTTGCGTATGGTCTGCTCGATAACACGCGGACCGGCAAACCCAATAAGTGCTTGAGGCTCAGCGAGAATAACATCAGCCTCCATGGCAAAACTGGCCGTCACCCCGCCGGTTGTCGGGTCGGTAAGCAAGCAAAGAAATAATAGTCCCGCGTCATTGTGACGTTTAACAGCGCCGCTAATTTTAGCCATCTGCATCAACGACAAAATACCCTCTTGCATACGCGCACCGCCCGAGGCCGTCACACCAACAACAGGAAGCCCCTGTTCAGCCGCCAACTCAAAAGCGCGTGTAACCTTCTCGCCGCAAATCGTGCCCATTGACCCCATCATAAAATTTGGCTCCATGACAAACAAAACAACGCGACACCCGCCAATGGCACATTCACCACAAACAACGCTATCCTTTTCAGCACTCTGCCTCTTGGCGGCGGCCAATTTCTCATCATACCCGGGAAACCCAAGAACATTGCTGGGCGACAGCTCTGCATCATGCTCAATAAAACTATCTGCATCGACCATCATGTGAATGCGTTGGCGAGCGTTCATTTTGAAGTGGTAGCGACAAGCTAAGCAAGTATACAAATTGGCCTCTAACTGGTCGGCAGTAAGTTGCCGCTCGCACTTCTTACAGATTGCGGCAATTTCTTGCTCAATGAATTCAGCGTGTCCTTCCAACGCGTTTTTGGGCTTTAAAATCTTAAAATTCATAGGTACGCTCCTAAAAAGTCAGTCGTGTAACTGCCATCGACAAACTCTTTGGCTGACAGTATGTCGTTGAGAAAGCTCGCATTGTGTGTAACACCCTCAATGACAAGTTCACACAACGCCGCCTTCATCTTGCGGATGGCTTCATCGCGCGTCTGAGCATAGACAATCAACTTGCCAATCATCGAATCATAGAAAGGCGGCACGGTATATCCTTGATATATTGCCGTATCGAAGCGCACCCACGGACCGCCCGGGATGTGAAGCGTTTCCACTTTACCGCCCGACGGCTTGAAATTTTGATATGGATTTTCGGCATTGATACGGCACTCAATGGCATGACCATTGAACTCAATATCCTCTTGCTTGAAACTCAATTCAAGCCCAGCGGCAACGCGGATTTGCCATTTGACAAGATCTGTCCAGGTTACCATTTCAGTCACCGGATGCTCAACTTGCAAGCGCGTATTCATCTCCATGAAATAAAAGTTTCCATCATTGTCATAGAGATACTCAATCGTTCCCGCCCCGCGGTAGTTGGTCGCCAATCCAGCCTGTATTGTAGCGTCTATCATCTTTTGTCGCACTTCACGACTCATAACAATGGCGGGTGATTCCTCAATCAACTTTTGGTTGCGGCGCTGTGTTGAGCAGTCGCGCTCACCAAGACACACCGCATTGCCGTACGTATCGCAAAGCAATTGCATTTCAATGTGCTTGACCGGCTTGAGATACTTTTCCATATACACGCCACCGTCACCAAACGCGGCGGTAGCTTCGGCGGTAGCTTCATTGTAGGCGTCTTTGAGTTCATCTTTTGTCTGCACAAGACGTATACCACGCCCACCACCACCGGCACGCGCTTTGATAAGCAGCGGAAAGCCTATGGCATCGGCCTCTTTCTCAGCATGAGCTAAACTCTCTACTAAATCACAGCCCGGGATGACAGGCACACCAGCTTCTTTCATAGTCTTGCGCGCCATGTCTTTGTCACCCATTTTGGCAATCGTTTCAGCGCGAGGGCCAATGAAAACGATGCCGTTTTCTTCACACATTCCAGCAAAGTCCTGATTTTCGGATAAAAAACCGTAGCCGGGGTGAATGGCCTCAGCCTTTGTTGCGAGTGCAACAGCAATGACGGCTTCTTTGTTAAGATAGCTGTCTTTTGACCGCGCTTTGCCAATGCAGTAACTTTCGTCAGCCAAGCTGACATGGAAAGCCTCTCTATCCGCCTCACTGAACACAGCGACCGTTGAAACACCCATTTCACGGCAAGCGCGAATAACGCGTACGGCGATTTCGCCACGATTGGCAATGAGTATTTTTTGAAACATACTTCTTTGGCCTCCCTTTGTTAATACTTTGATACGGCGAAAGACAACTCACCGTTGACGCAAACCTTTCCGCTAACGCTGCCACTGCTTTTGATAAAGTAGAATGGCCCTTTTTTCGCCGTGAGTTGCCCTTTGAACTCAATAGTATCGCCAGACAAAACTTTGCCACGAAATTTAACCTTATTGATGCCGGTAAAGTAAGGCGTAAAGCTACCCTTTTCTTCTATAAGCAAACAAGATGCCTGCGCCATCATCTCGCAGAGGATTACGCCCGGCACAACGGGGTTGCCGGGAAAGTGTCCTTGCAGAAAAAACTCATCGCCTTTGACGGTATAGCGTCCAATAGCAACATCACCCTCACGCTCCAGCTCGTCAATCAACAACATCGGAGCGCGATGCGGCAAGATTTTTTCAATGTCATTACGTTTGAGCATAACTGTCACCTATGCCAATTTAAACAGCACTTGCCCGAACTCGACAACATCGCCGTTCTGAACACAAATATCGATGACCTCGCCATCTTTGTCGGCAGTCACTTCGTTCATGAGTTTCATGGTCTCAACAATACAAACTGTGTCGCCCTTGCTGACCTTAGTACCTACCTTGAGGAACGGCTCAACGTCGGGCGATGCCGCAGAATAATACACGCCGACCAACGGCGACTTAATTTCATTCAGCGCACTGTAATTAGGCGTTGTGGCATCGGCAACAGCCAGCTCTGGCAGTGCCTCCGGCAACGACATAGCAGCAACATATCCGCCCGTCTTTTCCAATTTGATTTTGGTTTTGTCCTCTTCCACTTCGACGCTGGTTAATCCATGTCTGTCCAAAATTTCGGCCAATTGCTTGATGTGTTCAATATTCATAATAAATCCCTCCCTATTCCTGCATTCTATTTATCCATCGCTTTAAAAGCGATGGCCGCATTATGTCCGCCAAAGCCCAATGACAGTGACAGCGCCTGGGTCACGTTTTGCTCACGGGCAACATTAGGTACGTAATCGAGATCACACTCGGGGTCTGGTTCTTGATAACCAACGGTGGGGTGAATGATACCGGTTTGCAGCGTTTTAGCCGTGACAATCGCCTCAATCGCGCCCGCCGCACCCAACATATGTCCCACCATCGACTTGGTCGCACTGATGGCAACCTTACGAGCATCTTCTTCACCAAATGCTATTTTAATTGCCAGCGTTTCAACTTTATCGTTGAGCGGCGTTGATGTGCCATGTGGATTGATGTAGAGCTGTTCATCGGTTTGCAGTACCGCCTCTTCCATTGCCAAACGAATTGCTCGGCTGCTCCCCGCTGCCTCGGGATGGGGCGCAGTGACGTGGAACGCGTCGCAGGTATTTCCATAGCCAGCAATCTCGCAATAGATATGCGCACCGCGTGCTTTAGCATGTTCGTATTCTTCTAACACAACAATTCCAGCACCCTCACCCATTACAAATCCATCACGCCGCGCATCAAATGGAATCGAGCTGCTGTCTGGGTCGTTGCGCGTTGACAGCGCCATACAGTTTGTGAATCCTGCCATAGACAATGCGTTGATGCTCGCCTCAGCGCCGCCGGCAATAATAGCATCGGCCTGCCCACACTTAATGCTGCGGAATGCCTCGCCGATGGCGTGTGTGCTTGTCGCACAAGCAGTAACGATGGGTAAATTAACGCCTTCTGCCTTATATTTGATGGCAATCAACCCCGACGCCATATTTCCAATCATCATCGGAATAAAAAACGGCGATATACGCGCCGGACCTTTCTCGGCCAGCTTATTGCACTCAGTCACAAAAGTAGAAATGCCGCCTATTCCCGAACCGACATAAACGCCAAAGCGGCTTGGCTCAATGGCACCCTCAACATCAAGACCGCTTTCCTCAACAGCCTGTTTAGCTGCAGCCAATGCGTATTGTGCATAGACGTCAGTTCGGCGAATTTCACTCTTGTTAATATACCGTTCAGGCTCAAAATCTTTGACCTCAGCGGCAATATTGACTTTAAGGTTTGAGCAATCGAATTTGGTAATGGTGCCGATACCATGCTTCCCTGCAATTAAGTTTTGCCAAACAGTTTCAACATCATTGCCAACGGGCGAGATACAGCCCAATCCTGTAATAACAACTCGTTTCATTTGAACCCCTCCTTAAAATGTCACGCCTCATATACGACGTCTGCGCGGCACTTCTTGTCTACATACACATACCTCCATCGACACGGATCACCTCACCCGTGATATACGCGGCAGCGTCAGAAACTAAGAAGGCGACCAACGCCGCAACTTCCTCAGCCTTACCCATACGCTTGAGCGGGACGCTAGTGTCTATATACTCATGCACTGCATTTGGTAAGTTGGCAGTCATATCAGTTTCAATAAACCCGGGCGCGATGGCGTTGCAGGTCACATTACGTCCCGCCAGCTCTTTGGCGACCGTTTTGGTCAGTCCGATGAGTCCGGATTTAGCGGCTGAATAGTTTGCCTGTCCGACGTTGCCCATCAACCCGCTGACCGAACTGACGTTGACAATGCGCCCGCACGATGACTTCATTAACATACGCGACGTGTGTTTGATAAAGTTAAACGCGCCTTTAAGGTTGACGTCGATAACTTGGTCAAAGCTGTCTTCATCCATGCGCAACAACAAGCTGTCTTTAGTAATTCCCGCATTGTTGATGAGAATATCAATGCCACCAAAATCGGTCAAAATTTTGTCACAAACTTCTTTTGATTGAGAAAAATCGGCAACATTGCAAGCATAACTTTGGGCCTTTACGCCATGCGTTCGCGCTTCGATGCAAACTTGCTCGGCAGCTTCAGCGTTTCCCGCATAGAGAATTGCGACATTTGCGCCTTGCCGCGCCAATTCAAGCGCAATGGCCTTGCCAATGCCGCGCGATGCACCCGTAATAATGGCTGTTTTATTCGATAAACTCATGCTTGTTTCTCCTTAATTTTGGCAATCAGCCCCGTCAGCACCTTACCAGGCCCAACTTCAACGAATGTGTCAAACCCGTCGTCAAGCATCGTTTCAACCGTCTTTTGCCATAACACTGGTGAATTGATTTGCCGTGCCAATAGTGCTTTTGGATCATCATAAATCTGCGCTGTTGCGTTGGCGTAGAGCGGTAGTTTCGGCGTGTTGAACGTCACGCTTTCCAAATATTGTGCCATTTTCTCACTCGCCTCTGTCATAAATGGGCTATGGAAAGCACCGCTGACAGGCAGTTTCATTGCCCGTCCGCCTGCCGCCGTCACAGCTTCGGCCAACGCGTTCACCGACTCAACCGCACAGGCAACAACCGTCTGCCCCGGACAGTTGTAGTTGACGGCCCATGCCTCGCCGACTTCGGCACAGATTGTTTCAATCTGCTCGTTCGGCAATTTTAACACAGCGAACATATTGCCGGGATTTTTCTCGGCGCAGGATTGCATAAATTCCGCACGTTTGCGGACCAAATCAAAGGCCTGCGATTCATCCAGCCACCCCGCGTAGCACAACGCGGAGATTTCACCAAGTGAGAAACCGGCAACGCCGGTAGCATAAATACCTTGTGCCTCTTGCGCATAAGCACATGCCAAACCCACCAAAAACATCGCCGGCTGTGTGTTGATAGTCATGTCAAGCTGCTCTTTCGCGCCGTTGAACATGATATCGAGCAATCCCGGCTGCTTGGCTTCTGCCATATCAAACAACGCCTTGACCTTGGGTAACGCGACATATAACGACTTGCCCATACCAACGGCTTGTGCGCCTTGGCCAGCAAAAACAAAACTTACAGCCATTTTTGTGCGCCCTCCAAGACTTGCTCGACCTCAGCCATCATCTCAACAATAATCTCGCGCGCCGATTGCTCTTTGTTGAGCATTCCTGATATTTGACCCGCCATGAATGTGCCTTTTTGCAAGTCGCCATCAACAGCCGCCAATTTTAACGAACCCGAACCCAACTCCTCCAACTCCTCGTTGGAAATGCTGCTATCATACTCTTTTCCAAACAATTCGCGCGAAAACGGTGTTTTTATAGAGCGTACGGGATGCCCTAAACGTTTGCCTGTTGCAATGGTATCAATATCTTTGGCGGAAAGCACTTTGTTTTTGTAATTTTGATGAATGCTACACTCATACGCCGTCAAAAACCGCGTACCGATCTGCACGCCACAAGCACCTAGCATCAATGCCGCAGCCATACCGCGACCATCACCGATACCCCCCGCAGCAATCACGGGAATGTCGACAGCATCGCACACCTGCGGCACAAGTGCCATGGTAGTAATTTCACCGATGTGCCCACCCGACTCTCCGCCTTCGGCAATGACAGCTGTTGCACCGCAACGAGCCGCCAACTTTGCCAACCCGGTTGATGGCACAACGGGAATTACTTTTACACCGGCTTGACTCCACAGTTTCATATACTTGGATGGATTGCCTGCGCCCGTCGTAACAACGGCCACCTGTTCATCGGCAACAACTTGCGCAATCTCATCGGCATGCGGGCTCATCAGCATAATATTGACGCCGAACGGCTTGCTTGTCAGCGATTTTGCCTTGTGTATCTCGCTTTTGACCCAAGCAGCCGGCGCACCGCCTGCGGCGATAAGCCCAAGCCCGCCGGCGTTGGAAACAGCCGCTGCCAAACATGCATCACTAACCCAAGCCATACCGCCTTGGAAAATGGGGTACTCTATCCCTAATATGTCACAAAGCGACGATTTCATTGTGTTTGCACCGCTTGAATGGTCGCCATCAAGTTGCCGACCGTTTTAATACTCTCACTCATTTCAATGGTAACTGAGAAAGTTTCCTCCAATGACATGACCAACTCGACAAGATCGAGAGAGTCAAGTTCTAGTGATTCGAATGTCGTAGTTTCTGTGACGGTCAAGCTATCATCGTCTTTGTACTCGCGCAGAATTGTGGTAATTTTGTCTAACATGGTGGTGTCCTCCAATTAATTGTGTTTATATTATAAAAGAGTATGTTTCGAACAGGTCTACACCCACTCTAAAACAGCGCTTCCGGCGGTCATTCCCGCACCGAAAGCTGCTAAGAACAGCTTATCTCCGGCGTTTAGTTTTTCCTCTTCGAGCATTTCGCATAACAGCAGCGGCACCGATACCGATGATATGTTGCCGTACTTATCAATATTGAGCGGAAATTTTTCCTTGGGTTGCTTGACTTTTAGCCGTGCCGAGTCGATAATCCGTTTGTTTGCTTGATGCAAAACGAAGTAGTCAATCTCATCGGCCGAGATTTTCAGCGCACCCAAAGCTTGCGTTAACTCATTCTCAACGGCATTAACGGCAAACTTAAAAACTTCTTGGCCTTGCATATAAATGCAGCCATTGTCTCGCGGACTGTTTATAAACGGGCTTGCATTTGTGCTAGCAGCCATATGCAGCACCTCGGCGTTGCCGTTTAAGGGTGAGAGGTTTATGTATTGCAGGCTGTCGCCATGCGTAACAACACAGGCTGCCGCTCCGTCACCAAATAAAATGCAGGTATTGCGATCACTCCAATCAAGGCAAGCACTGAGTTGCTCGGCACAGATGATGAGGATATTCTTTGCCCGCCCTGTTGCCAAAAAGCCAGCAGCAACATCCAGTGCGTAAATGAACCCTGTACAGGCAGCATTGATATCAAAAGCGGGTGCTTTGGCATTAAGCTGTTCACTGACACAACTTGCCAGCGACGGCGTTCGGTAATCACCGCCTAACGTTGCACCGACAATCATATCAACATCATCCGCCACAAGTCCGGCAGACGCAATGGCTTGTTTAGCGGCTATAACGGCTAAATCTGTCAACATTTCATCAGTACAAACATGGCGAGCTTCAATGCCGGTTCGCGAGACAATCCATTCATTGCTGGTATCCACAAAAGAGGCAATGTCATCATTTGTCACACGACGGCGCGGTATGCTTTTGCCCATGCCAATAATTTTCAAGCTCATGTAGAACTCCTCCGATGTTATTTACGAGAAGAAGCCATTCAGGCCCTTTAAGAGTTTAAGCAAAACCGCCTGTTCCTCAGGCGCAAACTGCCGGCTGATATTCCGTATCATGCGCTGATGAAAAACACGATGCGCACGATTTATACGCTCCCCGTCCCTAGTAAGACGGATTTTAATTTGGCGTCCGTCTTTATCGCAGGGCACCTTTTGCACAAACCCTTTTTCTTCGAGTTTCTTAACCAGCACTGTCGCCGTAGGCGGCGCAATATCAAGCGATGCGGCAATTTTGCTAACTGTTGCCTCTTCATTCTCTAACTTACCAATTGCCTCAATCATATGTATCTGCGTGATGGTGACAGGCGCATTCAGCACCTCTTTCAGCGAAGTTTCTTCATATTGCGTAATCTTGTTGTAAGTATCGACAAGCATATCATTTAAGCTGGTTTCAAACTCGTTCATAGCCGCCCCGTTCTTCCGCTAATCATTAGTTATACTAACTAATGATTCGTATGATAGCATACTCCGAAATATATGTCAAGAACTTCTTGGCGAGTACGATTATTTTAATCCTCTCATATATGGTAGACAAAAAAATAGTTTGGTTGGTTGCAATATAGTTGTTATAAATTTTGACTTTTGTCGAAAATTATGATAATATGAAATATAAGTCAGCAGGAGGTTGAGATACATAATTATGAGTGCTAAGATAAGCGATGCAGATTTTGCAGAACTTCTCAAAGAAAAAACCCAAAATAATGACCCTGAGTTTCAATTTCAAGTTGGTCAATGCTATGACCGCGGCTATGGCGGCATCGGGGAAAACTATGCAGAGGCCAGGAAATGGTATCTACTTGCTGCTCAAAAAGGACACGCCAGTGCGCAATGCAATTTAGGATATCTTTTCAGTTTAGGCTATGGCGGCGAAAAAGACTTTGAAAAAGCCGTGAAATGGTATGCGCTTTCAGCAGAACAAGGAGAGGCCATGGCACAATATAATTTAGCTATTTGCTATGAATACGGCTATGGTACAACAAAGAATTATCAAGAGGCATTGCGATTATCTAGATTATCCGCAACACAAGGCCATTGGGCTGCTTCCAAAAACTTAGGCCAGTTATATTTAGAAGGAGTGGGTGTAGAGCAGGATTGGGAAAAGGCCCTAGAACACTTTAAACAAGCGTTGGCTGATAGCAAATATCAATTTGACCCGGCAAAAGAAACAGATATAGTGAATATTAAAGCTAATATCGAAAAAATCGAAGCTCATCTAGCGGAAATCGGCAACAAGCGCGAAGAGGCGCGCAAAGCACAGCGAACAGAAATATTTGTCAGCTATGCGCGTAAAGATATTAAGTTTTTGCAGGGGTTGCAGCCGCACTTAAATTCATTGGAAAACGCTGCCAATATTGTTTGGTGGGATGACACCAAAATAAAATCCGGTGAAAAATGGGAGGCGAAAATAAAGGAAGCACTTGCAAAAACAAAAGTTGCCATTTTGCTCGTTTCGGCAAATTTCTTTGCGTCTGACTATATATGGCAAAAGGAGCTCCCCACAATTTTGGAAGCGGCGGAAAAAGACGGTGCGACCATCTTGTGGCTGCCTGTTAGCACTTGTTACCTTGAAGATAAAGGCATATTACAGTTCCAATCTGTTATAAAAGATTTAAAAAAGCCTCTTGATAAGTGTCAACAGGCTAAACGCCATGAAGTGTATACAGAAGTAGTCAGGCGCATAAAAGAACTTTTTAAGGAATGACACCAGACACTGCCGAGCAATTTTGGCAGTGCTTTCTTTTTATCTTAACAAAAACACCTTGGAAAAGTCAAAAGTCAGGCATATAATATGCATAAATCAAACCTATCAGAAAAGGAAGATTATCATGACAAAGACCGAATTAAAAAAACGGATTGACGTGGCAGCCGGGCGCGTATCAGCCGATTTGACCATCAAAAACGCCCAGATAGTCGATGTCTATGGCGGCACAATTATTGAAGGCGATATTGCCATTGCCGATGGTTGTGTGGCCGGTATTGGGACATATGAAGGCAAAGTCGTCCACGACGCACAAGGCAAGTTTGCCGCGCCCGGATTTATCGACAGCCATATCCACATTGAGTCAGCCTATGTGACACCGGAAGAAATCGGGCGCCTCTTAGTGCCCTGCGGCAGCACGACTATCATTGCCGATCCGCATGAAATCGCCAACATCAAAGGGTTAGAAGCCGTTGCTTATATGTTAGCGGCAGCGCGCGAAACGGCACTTGATATTAAATATATGCTCCCCTCTTGCGTACCTGCCACACCATTTGAACATGCAGGTGCCAGCATCGGCGCAGCTGATATGGCGGAAGCACTGAAAGATAAGCGGCTTTTAGGGCTGGCTGAATTTATGAATTTTCCTGGCGTCGTCGAAGCGTCAGATTTCGCGCTTGACTGTCTCATTGCCGCACATAATGCCGGCGTGCCCATCGATGGGCACAGCCCGGGACTTTCGGGAAACACTCTTAACGCCTATGTCGCCGCGGGCATTGCCACCGACCATGAATGCACCACCATTGAGGGGATGCAAGAGCGTATTTCGCGCGGCATGTACATTCTCATGCGCCAAGGGTCGGCTTGTCATGATTTAGAAACTTTGCTCAATGGCGTAACACCACAGAACAGCGCCCGTTGCTTGCTCTGTTCCGACGATCGCCAGCCTAAGACAATTTTAGAAAAAGGGCATTTGGATAATCACTTGCGTATCTGTGTGCGCTGCGGCATTGACCCGATAACTACCATTCGCATGGCAACACTCAACGCCGCAACTTGTTTTGGTCTCTCCGACCGCGGCGCAATTGCGCCGGGACTTCGTGCCGACATTGTGCTGTTAGATAACTTAACTGATTTCGGCGTTTCACAGGTGTTTATCAAAGGTAAGCTTGTCGCTGATAACGGCAAATACTTGCCACCGGTGACCCGTCATGACAGCTCATCTATGGAAAGCAGCTTCCATGTTAAAGACTTTTCACAGAATAAATTCAAACTGCGATTAAAAAGTGACAAAGTTCACGTCATCGACATTTTACCGGGCGGCGTTGCTACCGGCAAGGGAACGGCGCAAGTGCAGTTAGGTGCTGATGGCGACTTTGTGCGCGATAAAGTAGCTGACATTGTTAAGCTGGCAGTCGTCGAGCGACACCAAAACACCGGAAATGTGGCTGTTGCCTTGCTGCGCGGCTATGGCATCAAGGCAGGCGCAGTAGCTTTATCGATTGCGCACGACTCGCACAATATTATCACGACGGGCACGACAGACAAAGACATGGCATTTGCCGTGGAGAGTTTAATTGCTCAAGGCGGTGGCGTAGTGTTGGTTAAAGACGGCGTGGTGTTGGAATCAATGCCCTTGCCTATCGGCGGCATTATGAGCAACCAAAGCGGTGAGTGGGTTGATGAGAGGTTGACGGCTTTGCATGAGGTTGCTCACAACGAATTGGGCATTAGGGGCGACGTTGAGCCGCTGATGACGCTTTGCTTTATGTCTTTGCCAGTTATTCCGGAGTTAAAGCTGACTGATATGGGGTTGTTTGATGTTTCGAAATTTGCGTTCATTCCTCTGGAAACAGAATAGATTTTATCTGATTTTTCGTCGAAAAAGCTTGCCTTTTTTTAGGTTTTGGTGTATGATGTGAGGCAAGAACGCAGCGTGTCTGTACTGCTTTCAAAAAATATGAGGGGGAAAACTTTCTATGTTCCAGGACGTATGGGTACTCATTGTCGCAGTAGTCTTTGTCGCCATTAACGGGCTGACGATGCTGGGCTGGGCGGCAGCACAAGGGTACAAAATGAAGCCGACGGCTTTCGCGTTTTTGGTCGGCGCGGTCGGCAACTTCCTAACGGGATCAATTACACCCATTTCAGGACAATCCTCTATCTTGACCGTCTCACATCACATGAAAAATGTGAATGAGCGAATTGCGGCTCTGCTACTGGCTGTCATTGTCATGATTCCACTTGGCATGACCGGTATGGTCACCGAGATTGCCGACTGGGCAGGGCCGGCAGTCGTAGGCGGCATGATGGCAGGTGTTGGCCTCATGGTGGCAGGTATCAGCATCGATATGCTCAAACAAGCAAAACGTACCGGCATTATTTCATTTGTTAGCGCATTAGGTATGCATGTGCTTGTGCCGCGAGTTTCTTGGCTGGATAATCGCCATGCCTTGGTTTACGTCATCGCCATGTCTGTCACACTGGCAACCATCGACTTTGTTTTCATTCAAAAAGACCCTGAAACGGGCAAGCGCGGCCGCCGCATTGACATTGCTAAGATGGCAGCAAATTCCGGCTACGTTGGTGATATGGCACAGAATGAAAACCCAAAATTCTGGACGAAAGAATATTGGGCAGACTTCAAATTTATGAAGCCCAAACTTACATTTAGCGCTATCCTCTTCGCGTTGGCATTTATCAGTTTGAACATTGGTACCAATATTGCTTTTGGCAACATTACGGCCGGCTTCGCCGAAACGACGCAAAACATGGATCACTTGACTGTTATCAACAGTATTGCCGATATTCCCGCCGTCCTCTTTGGCGGTGCACCTGTCGGCGCAATTATTTCAGCAACAGCTGCCGCACCTTGGCCGGTGCTGGCAGGTGTCATTATGATGTTGCTCTGCGCTTTGCTGTTGCTTTTGGGCCTAATGACAAAAGCAGTCAAATACATCCCCGTACAAGCTATCGCCGGTTTCCTGTTTATCATCGGCTTCTTCTCAACATTTGTACCAAACCTGCGAAATTCTATCGGCATCAGCGCGAACCCTGCATTACAAGTCGACACCATTGCCGAAGCAGCGAGTCGCTCACCTATCGCGGCGGCCGCTTTGGCCATCACGGCATTGACCAAAAACCCGTTCCTCGGACTGGTCGCCGGCATATTGGTACGCGAGATTGGGCAGTACTTCGGATTATAAGACAATCATTGAATTACAGAAAATCCTCCGGTTCATATATGAACCGGAGGATTTTCTCATACTTGATAAACAGCTGAGAAAAACATGGATATATTTTGAATACTTTTCGCATCTTTGTTCACAATTTTCGAAAATGCCCCATAAAACTGTTGTAGGAAATCGAATACTAAGCAACAATGAAATGAAGTGTACAGCGGACAAGCCCAAAGCGGGCGCGACGTTGAATGCTTATTTCTATTAAAAGGAGGATAATGTATGAAACGCACACTCAAAAAGGTCACTAGCATCTTTTTGGCTCTCATCTTGATGTATTCGACAATGGGAGCTACAGTGCAAGCCCCGTTGGATGCACTGGGTCTGGTGACCGATCCGATAACGGCTGCCCTTAGCAACGACCCTGCTGAGATGGGTTTTACCGACATTTTGCAAGGCGAATATGGCAGCACTGCCGGCCGCATATGGACTGATAAGTCTGTCCGGCCGGCCGCTAACCAGCCAGCCGGCGCACCGGCTGACGCATTTGACGTTACGTTATCGGCGTTAAGTCAAGATTTCACTTTTTCACAAAATTTCGCTATTCCGGCAGATACCGTATTTATCATTGATCTGTCTGGCAGTATGTATACCAGTGGTGTCTACATCCAAGGCATTGGTACTCGTACACGTATATGGGCGTTGGTTGAATCACTTAACCAAGCCATCCTTATTTTGATGCGCGCCAATCCACATAACAGGGTTGCCGTTGTCGGCTACGGCGGACAGACCGGCGGCATAGCGCGACGGGAGCAAATCCTGCCGCTCGGGCGATACAGTATCATGGGCGACGCCGAATCCAACAGCTTCTTTTCGTTGGATAAGTACACTGTTGATCAGCAGCCATGGCTGACAGTCAACCCGAATATTCAAGCAGCATTGGCGCCGGATCCGGCGTTCCCCGTCAATATAAATCGTATCCGCATTGAAGGCTCAACGCCCACACAATGGGGCATCTATGAAGGTGCGCACGTATTGACACAAAACACCGACCGCACCATTACTGTTTCACAAGAGAGTGGTCCCGACTTAACGTTTACCCGCCGCCCTAACATCATACTAATGACGGATGGCGAGCCGACACTCGGCTGGACTGATTGGCAGTTTAGTCATCCACCTGCAGGAGCATCGGCCGCAATCGGTACGCCTGGCGCACCCGATCTTGGCGACGGCAGTTACGGCGAAATCGGCATAGGCCTCTTGACTACGTTGACAGCGGCTTACTATCGGCGCGCAGTCCAAGACTGGTACGCGCAAGCTGTCAGTGAAAATCAAAGTGATGTTGCCGTACACTTTTTCACCCTTGGGCTCGGCGATTCTACCGACCCCGCATTTCGTCTCGTTGAAGCATCTATGCAACCATTTATTCGCAACCAAACGTCGAATAATACGCCGGGATTTCACCCTGCCGACAATGTCAGCAACGCTATACGTGGTCCTGGCGGCATGAATCTGCCATCTTCTTCCATCGACCACAACCCTCTCAATCCCGATCCGACAATGGGTGCTGTACTGCGCTCTGTGGCACAAGGCGGCACGCCACAATTTCGCGCACAGCATAGGGTTTCTATGGGCAATTACACTTGGCAGACTATGACAACCTCCAACAGCACCTTACCATTGACTCTGGCAGATATGGCGTTTGCCGATGACTTTTTTCCGGCCACTGATTTATCAGAACTTGAAGATGCCTTTAATTCTATCACAGACAACATCAACGTAACGCCTTCCATCCCCATCACTAACGCGCGGCCGGGTGATGAGTCATTTGACGGCTGGCTGACTTTCTCCGATGTGCTTGGCGAATATATGACCTTCCGCGGCGTTGATGGAGTGGAGTGGAACGGCAACTTCATGCCACGGGCTGAGTTTGGCGATGCTATTATCAATAACACGGGTTACACACCATCAACACCCACCGACCCTGATACAGGGACGCCCAGTATACCCGGCACGCCGGGCATACGAGATAAGTATGAAGATATTTTGTGGCGACAACTCAACTATGGTACAGCCGCCGATGATCCTCTGTTTGTGTCCAAATCTCAGGTAACGGCATTGGTACAGGCCAATATTGATGTCGGCAATCTGGCTGACGGCGGACGAATTGTATACTACGCCGATGCAGACCGAAACTTTGTCGGCCTTGCGCGGAGCGACGGCTCACCGCCCGATGGCGCGGCAGTACGCGTTGAACTATTTCCCATGTGGGGCGAGGTCGATAGCCCGATGGGCACATTTGATGGCCTGCCCGTCACAATTGACTTGATGCATATTGCACTGCATGTCGTCACCGCACTGCAAGGTGGCACGTTTGGTGAGGTTTATAACGTTGACTCGCGTCAATTGAGTCAACATGACCAAATGGTGCGCTGGTATATTCCTGCTAGCGTCATCCCGCTGCGCTATCATAACGGCGAGTTTTGGGTAAATACCTCCCCCATTCGCGTTACATACACAGTTGGACTGGACACAGAGCGCATTACACGAGATGGTTTGTCTGAGGATTACCGAGACCGACATCGCGTTCCACAATCCGGCAATGCCGAATACCCACACACTTACTACTTCTATTCCAATCGTCATTGGATCACGACAAGTGGAACGGTAGACCGTCAAAACGTTACATTATCATTCTATCAGCCGCATGAGCGCAACCCTTTCTATCAAGCCAATATTCTCGGGCCGGAGGATGCCGTAATAAAAACCGACAATCCCACAGATACGGCAGTCCATGTTATGTACCCCATGTTTATGCTGATCAACCAACTAAAAGAGCACTGGTTGGGCAACAATGGGCGACTGACAATCCGTTGGGAACCCAGCAAGTTGCTGATTACCAAGGACTTTGCTTTCTTTGAGTATGACGATACGCCGGTCGATTCCAGCCAACTGCCCGTCATACCCGATGATTTTGCTACACCACTCTTTTTCACAATCAGTGGTCCCGAAGGTTTTGAAGATATGACGGTGACATTCCCGGGCAACGCGCCCGGCCCCACTTTTACCTTTAACAACAACGCAAACAGATGGGAGCTGCTGTTGGAAGATATTCCATCAGGGCTATATGTCATTAGCGAAAGCGGCGGACATATCAGCGGCTTCTCGCCCGGCTCGGCAATTGGCGCGATGGACGCAGCCGATGTACCTGCCGGGATGCAGGGCGAGGTCAATTTCACTAACCGATATCGGCGCATTGATTACGACAGCGCGTTGATAGTGCGCAAACTTTTTGCAGGTCTGTCGGAAGAAGATGTCTATACCCTGCTGTCCGATTTCCAAATCATCATCACAGACCCAAACGGCGACCTTATAATGAATAACGGCATTCCGTATTTTGACCTTGACGCCGTCTTGACGGGAATTTACATTGAAAATCCCCAGCCCGGGACATATACTGTCAATGAAGCCAACGCCAATGTCGACGGCTTCTTCCCGCCTGATGTGTCGGTGACAGTCATTACAAACGGTACGGCAGAAAATCCGCCGCGGGAGGGGTTGCCGCAATCTTTTGAAGTGCCGAATCCCAATACAGCTCACGAAAACATCCTTGTTGAAGTGGTTATTGAAAATACTTACAACGAAATCCCGCCGCCGGGCAGTTTGACCATTATCAAGAACTTCTCAGGGCTGCCAGCCAACATTGATCCCGCAACACTTGGCATTACTTTCGATGTTGTCGGCCATGCTGACGGACCAAACATCGGCGATGTGGTTTTCCAACAAATCACCATACCGTTTGCCGACTTTGTTGATGGGCAATTCACGTTATACGAGCTTCCATGGGGATACTACACTGTCGCGGAAAACACCGGCAACGTACCTGACAGCTTCGAATTAACAGTCACGCCTTCACTGACACAAAGTATCTATGTCACAGACGGTACCGAGCCTTTCATCGTGACATTCAACAACGTGTACAACGAAATCCCACCGCCACCGCCACCAACGGAACCACCGCCGACGGAACCACCACCGACAGAACCACCACCGACAGAACCACCACCAACAGAACCACCACCGACAGAACCACCACCAACAGAACCACCACCAACAGAACCACCACCAACAGAACCACCACCAACGGAACCACCACCAACAGAACCACCACCAACGGAACCACCACCGACAGAACCACCACCAACAGAACCGCCACCAACAGAACCGCCACCAACAGAACCGCCACCAACAGAACCGCCACCAACAGAACCGCCACCAACAGAACCGCCACCAACAGAACCGC
>WRAI01000032.1 GCA_009780275.1 Oscillospiraceae bacterium
CCCCGTTTGCTGTGCCGTAACACGCCCATTTTGGTCAACCGTTGCCACATTCGTGTTCCACGAGTGCCATACTAACCCACCGGGCAGTGTTGCGTTAGAGGGAATCGGCGAGGTTGATAACGTGCGGGCATCGCCAACCGTCATGCGATTATTCAGGGGCAAGTTGCCGATGGCTATGCCCGTCAGCGGCGGCCGTGCTGTCGTAAAATTCCCTACCGCGTTTCTTTCGGAGTATCCCCACGGGCTATGTGCCACTACACGGAACGTATACGCTGTGTTGGCTGCCAGCCCCGTTACCCTGTAGTGTGTTACATTGCCCGGCCTTACATCGTGTACCCTCGTATTGCCGCGATAGACATATACCGTAAAACCGTTCGCACCATCGGGGCGCGCCCATGTTAAAGTTGCGGCATTGTGTGCGATGCTGTGGGCGATTAGACTGTGCGGGATCCGCGGACGGACATTGAATGTCCAGTTCTCCACAACTTGATTGTTTTGATAGGCATTGTCCGCGCGAAGTGTTAGCCTATATGCCCCGGGATGCAGGTGCGGCAGATGATTGTGTGTACAAAACGTTGTGCCTGTCACTGTATAGCGACGGTTGCCGGTGTTCAGCGTTGTGACCGGCGTTGTGACACCTGCCAGCGCCGGTATGGTGTTGCCAAAGCGGTTACGCACCGGATTCCCGTTAGGGTCAGTGATGTATAATCGCATAGTCGTCGGGTTTAGCCACGATTCTATACCACCAACAATTTGTGGGTGATTGCCGTCAACAAAGCTTTCAGGGACAGGGCGATTACCGCTCCACCAAATGAATGATGCCGTGCGTAATGAAAAAGCCTGTAGCCTAAAATCATGTGTTGCACCAGATGCGTCTGTAGCGCGAAGTACGAACTGGTAGCCTCTGTCCACAGGCAAATCTTGCAAACGCCCCTCAACGGCAAAGCGTTGTGTGGTTTGGTTTCCGATCCAATATTCCGCCCCCGAAACGCTGCGTGAGTGGACCGAATAATGACTCGGCACACCCGGGGGCGCATCCAGCCAATCAAAGAACGTCACAATGCTAACCAGCGGATAATTGGACTGTACCGTGCCGGTGAGCAAAATGGTTTGGTTGCGCGTTTGCCGATAATGTGGGTGTGTATAACCCACCCACCGTAAAGTAGATGGCGGTGCAAAAACCTGTACCGTGGCTGTGTTGGATGTCACACCACCGGCTGTGGCAGTTACAGGAACATTCTGTGCACCGCCGGCAATCATTTGGGCTATCGTCCGCCGCACAAGCAGAACACCGGGCCGTTGTGTCGGGTTGTAAAACCACGCTACGTCTGCATTGTTCGATTGCCATGTTACTATTCTGTTTGTTGCGTTGAACGGTTCGATCATTGCCGACATCTGACGTGTTGTGCTAAACGACATGTCAATCGTGGCGTTTTCAGGTGTAACGCGCACGCGCGTAACAGGCACATACAAATTTGCGGCACTGAGATGATAAAACGGCGCATCAATTGTCCTAAGCCCGTAAGCTGCGTGGCTATAAGGATGGTATGGTTTGTGCCTCCCCACAAAGGAGCAGGGAATCCCAAGGCTTCAAGAACAACTCGCGCGGGAATCATCGTGTTATTATTCACCAGTATAGCCGGAACCGGCAAAACAAGAGGCATAGTCACGCCATTTTGTGTGCGTGTGGCCGCCTTAGAACCAATGGGCATGGTGACGGTGATTCCACGATATGTCATGGTTGCCGTTTGAGTTTGGGTATTAAATGCGGGCGTTATGCCCAGACGCTGTGATACAAATCCGGCGGGAACTACCACATGACCCGAAATAGGCATAGGATTCACATGAGGCACTATCTCGACATCACGCAAGATATTAGAAGATAAATCATTATCCTCTGCGAAAATATCCAGCATCGGCAAAGCAGAGCCTTCCGCAACAAAATCCGGCGGCAATGAATTGTCTGCCCTGTCACTCGAGTAAGTTGAATTTAAGTCGGTATTTTCAGGAATAATATGAGGCTTTTCAATGTTACTCCACATTACACCGCTGGGGTTCACTACAGTACGTACCCGTGCTTGATTAGAATTGACTCGCATTTCAATAAGAACCGGGCTACTAGTTTGTGCCTCGACAATTGCCGCTTCGTCAAGTATAGTTGCCCCCACATTCGGCATACCTATTACCATAATCGGCAACAGCATACATACAACTATGCAAACGGACAAAATCTTTCGTAATTTTATCATATGTACGTCTCCTTGGCGTTGTGCACCTGCCATTCTATGTTTAGTGCCGCAACAAAAAGACCGCACGAAACTCAGCCTAGCTTAACCCTAGTGTTTCGTGCGTATTGCACTTGTTTCATGTAAACCACATCTTTCAGGTGGATTTGCAAATTGTGCCCTCAGTATAGCATAGGGAATATTTGGCTGTCAAGTGCTTTGTTGCCCGTTCATAGCTTGATATTTTTCACTTTACTACATATTATTAGTTGTGTATGACCCATAATCTGAAATTAATATTCACGCGCTGTTGGCATTGTACTCTTCTAAACTCGTGCATGACTATATCACAGTTTCTCTTTCTCTTTCGCACTTTGACATATAGACCCCAACCTGTGATAATGAAATGTAGATAGCTGCCTTTTTATAGTCAACACAAGGGCAATAGGTTCGAACGTACCTATGCTGTTGTGCTGTTCACGAGAATGCGAAACGATGACTATATCAAGCGCATAAAAAACTATAAGGTGTCAACTGCTATTATTAAAACATAAAAACAACCCTGCAACCATTGCGGCTACAGGGTTGTTCTATGGAGGCGCCACCCGGATTTGAACCGGGGAATCGAGGTTTTGCAGACCTCTGCCTTACCACTTGGCTATGGCGCCGTCGTCGAACTAAGCAAGAAACAAAATATGTACGGGGAGCTTTTATCAAAGCTCCCCCATGGAGCGGGAGACGGGATTTGAACCCGCGACTTTCACCTTGGCAAGGTGACACTCTACCACTGAGTCACTCCCGCATTACAAGGTGATATTATAGCCCATGTATTCCCGTTTGTCAACCCCTAATTTGTCATGCCTCACAATGCTCACAGTCGACAAAATCTCATGGACTTTAACAGTTTCTATTGTATTTGCCCAGACTGCGTCACTCTTGCCTCAACCCACACATCCAGTTCCGCCGCGCGCCAATCGACTTCCGCGCGTCTCCCGCGCCGTAACAGCTTACGCCCAAAGCCCAGCGCATCGGCGCCGCGCTCTATATACAGTGTATGCAGCACCAAAAGCACCTCGTGCTTGATTGCTTCCCCGTATTGTTCGCTGATTTTCATCAAATCAACATTACCTTGCAAATCAATCAACTGCCCCTCAACTTCCACATTCACACGCAGAATCGGCACATTTCCATCCAGGCTCACCGACAATCTATTCTTACGCCGCAAGGTTTGTACCCCCGCCCGCGCATTGTTGCCAAGCGGCACGGTATGCACGTCACGCCCATGTCCCGATAACAATAATTGCGTCATCGGAATGCTGACTTCCGGCGACAAATTCGCCGCATATCTGCCATCTTGCAACAACGCCGCGCCGGATAGAATAAGACTATCGCTAGGGTCAACACCCATCTCTCCCTCCTCTTCATTTTGTTGGTCTTCGCCGCCGTGCGGCTTGTTCTCACTCGCTTGCCCATGCATCTCAGGGTCAGGTGCTTTGCGCTCGAAGATGGGGATGGTCAATGCTGTTGTGCTGTCGTATAAATGCATGGCAATGTCCAGTGCAATCGGCGTAATAAACAACCCCGCCTCACGCCCAAATGCCGCCATTTCATACAGTGCCATCGCGGGGTCAACGGCGTTATGCATACTGTTGGTCAGCACTTCGCCAATATCGCCATCATAGACATAAACGCGCGCCGATAATTGCGTTTCGTGACTGCGCATATAGAAATCAATAATATCGTGCAGCCCTTCACGTAGCGCCGATTTTCCCAGCACCAACACGCGATTGCGACTGAGGTTGATGAAGCGAGGAAAATCTTTGCGCATATTGTACATTGCATTGGACAGGCTTTTGCCTGTGGCGTTTATAATAGCCGGCATATCCGGTTCATTCTCCTCGGCTTGCCCGCCGGAACGCTCGGGGTTGAGAATGCTGGCATACACTCGGTAATGACCGTCTTGATAGTCCACTGCCATAGCAAGCACAAAGATGTTGTCGGTGACTTGGCGTTGCATCATACAGCCCGAGGGTAATAGTAAAATTAACATGAAGCAACACACTAGAAACCGCTTCATGCTCCCACATCCTTTCGCTTAACAACTGTTCCAAACATAGCCACCAACGGCACTCCCACGCCAACAACGAGAAACGCCCAACCTGCCCACCGCAACGCCGCCTCATATCGATACAAACTATCATGCAAATTCAATCCCCACGATGCCGCCGCGGCAACAGCCGCCGTTCCGCCGACAATGATGCTCTTACGCCAATTAGGCGCAAAATACCGCACAATCAGCATCACGGCAACGAGCATTACGGCAATTTGCACCAAATGTCCCAACAACCATACCACAGCCATGACAACATTGGGGTGAAAAAAAGTCAAGTCATTACGGAGCGACGCCATCGTATAAAACGGAAAAAGCAACGTTTGCGCGAAGCTGCCGAACACCGTGACCAGCATATAAGCGACAATGACAGTAATCGCCGCTGCTACAGCAGCGTAAACAATCATTGCCTTGCCCAGACTCCCCTTGACTTGTGGCAAAAACAACCCAATTGCAGCTACAGCAGCATTTGCGGAAAGGTTGCGCAACACGCCAATGTTAAACGGTGTGAGCGTTCCGCGTGCCAGCATATCAGCATGAGAGAACTGCCGCGAGAGAAAAACAATTAAACCAAACGCCAACAACAAAATCGGCGCCAGAATCACCGCTGCCCGCGCCAATGCCTCTGAGCCGCGACATGCCAAATAGACGCACGCCAGCAACAAAATCACTGTCAGCCAACGCACAGAAATGGTTGGGTTGATGGCCGTTCGCGCAAAATATCCGAATCGTGCATCATATAAAGCCGTCATAAACACAAAATAGACAATCATGCCAATGCCCGCAAGTGCAGCAAACGCAATGCCATATATGCGGTGTAGCACTTGCAACACATTCTCTTCCGGCGCAAAATGTCGTAAAATAATCACAGGCAGCAACAACATGAGCAGTCCGAGCGAACTTAACACTGCGTTGGCAAGCAACGCGGTGTCCATACGTGCCTCGGCAAATGTTTCTGTGAAAATCACGCTTAATCGCGTGACGATCAACAACGCGAAAAGCTGCTGCGCGCTGATTGTTTTGGTTTTGACAGCTTGATTCATTGCGGTTTCTCGCTCCCTGTCATATCGGTCGGAATTTCCGTACTCTTACCCAAACTGCGCCAATTTGCACGGAACAGCGTGTCGCGCTGCCCCAGCAATGTAAACGGCGATAGCGGTGCGCCGAAAGGTACGCCAAATTCGCGCACGCCTGTGATGTTGACCAGTGTCAGCAAGAAGAGGATAGCTACGCCATAAATGCCAAAAATGCCTGCAGCAATGATAAAAATCAGCCGCAACACGCTCAATGGCTCATATAACCCCGGAACAACAAATGATCCGACGGCGGTAATGGCAACCAGCAGCACCATCGGCGCGGTAATCAAGCCCGCCTGCACCGCCGCTTCACCCAACACCAACGCCCCAACAAGGCTGACAGCACTTCCGATGGCTTTCGGCATACGGATGCCCGCCTCGCGTATAACTTCAAAAATGATGTGAATCAACAACGCCTCAACAACGAGCGGAAACGGCGTTGCCGTCTCGCCCTGCGACACCAGCATAAGCATGGGCTCAGGGAATAGCGCAGGGTGAAATGTGCCCAGCGCAACATATAGTCCCGGCAAAATCAACGTAATCCAAAACGTAGACATCTTCAACACGCGCAAGAAAAGGCTATAAAATGGCGGGTAAGCGTAATCATCAACTGTCTGGAAATTTTCGTGAAATAATTGCGGTACGTATAACGCAAATGGCGTTCCATTAACCATGATGCCAACGCGCCCTTCAGCCAGTTTATTCAGCAACACATCGGGGCGATCGGTCTTGCCTACAGCTTGAAAGAATCCATTGGGGCGATCGGTCAAAAAGTCACGCAAGTGACTGGAATCAAGCAACATTTGCAAGTCGGCTTTTTGCAGCCGTTCCTTTACTTGCGTCACCATCCACGCCGGTACAACGCCGTCAATGTATGTGATGGCCACGCGCGTTCGGCTACGCTTGCCGATGGTGATAAAATCGAAATGCAGTGCCGTATCACCCATGCGTCGACGCAGAATACTCATATTGAGCGGCAACACCTCGTTAAACGACTCACGTGGACCGTTGATGGTTACTTCATTTTGACTTTCGCTCAATCCGCGCACGATAAAACCTTGTAATCCAATGGAAAGTGCACTTGTGCCGCCATCAACAAGAATAATCAAAAATCCATTGGCCATAAAGGTAATCGCCTTATCCACATCCTCGGCCGCTTGCAACTCGCCGCTCATAAGCACTTTATCTTCGAGGTGTTGCAATAAATCATCGCCCTTATGCCCACCATTGCCCATCGCCATCATGGGCATAAGGATGGATGTCGTGATAGCCGTGCGGTCGAGCAGGTTTTCCAAATGTAACAACACCACCTTTTGGTCACCCACCGTCACGCGGCGGACAATCAGCTCATCGGAATTATGATAAAGACCTTTGAACAGCTCGACACATTCATCCAACTTTGTCGGGAACTGTTGAGTCGGTGCGGGCGTTACCCCCAATTCCGGCGACATGAATCGCTCAGCAATCTTTTGCCGCAAAGGTTGTATGCTCATAGCTTACTGCCCTGCTCGACCCACGCTTTGGCTTGCTCAACGGCTTCGACGGAAGGTTGGGTCGTCTTACTGTCAGGCTCTACGCGCGAAACTTCGGCGGACGGCAACGTAATATGACGCCCCGGCGTATGCAAACAACCACAGGTTTTGCAATGGATTTGTTGATCGGTCATAGTGGTGACTCCTTTGTGGACTGTCACACTCCCTCAGAGAGGGTGACCCCGCGAAAAATACAGCCTCCCGCTACGAGGAGGTGGCGGCGAATCCGTCGGAGGGAGTGTATACACAAATAAAAATTGACTTCGATGCTAGTGTTTGCACCGAAGTCAATTTTTATCATTGTAAATATTTCCGTTTGAGAATCCGCTCGACCAGCCTATACGGCAAAATTGCTTTTGCTGCACATAACAATTTGTAATCAACGCCAACAACTATACGTGCTGGCATTTTTTTTCTTCGACACAACTTGGCAATCAACTTGGCCGCCTTTTCAGGGCTGTCGCCACATGCTTCGTCTTTTTCCATCACACCAACAGCGTGATTCATGGCCTCTTGGTACTCTTGCATGAGCGTTTCGGCAAAAATTCTAGCCTCGGCAAAGTTAGTATTTGTATCGCCCGGCTCGACAACCGCCACTTGAATGCCAAACGGTGCCAGTTCCAGCCGCAGCGATTGATACAATCCCGCAATGGCAAATTTTGATGCCGAATAGAAGCCTTGAAACGGAATGGCGATATGCCCTGCAACACTGCCGAGTTGGATAATTTTGCCTGACGTTTGAACTCGCATAATCGGCAACACTGCCCGCAACACACGCACACTGCCGTTGAAATTAACATCCATCTGCCGCGCAATCTCATCGTCACTGTTGGCTTCAACCGCACCGGCAATGCCGAACCCTGCCGATTGAATGACAATATCAAGCCGTCCTTCGCGCGCAATGATTGTCTGCACGACTGCATCAACTTGCGCTTGATCGGTAACATCAGCTTGCAAGTAGTTGATAGCATCATGCACCACTTCACGCCGCGCAACACCGTAAACCGTATAACCTCTGTTACATAGCAATTTGGCAGTTTCTAACCCAATGCCGGATGACGCACCGGTGATTAAAACAATTTTACTCATGTCCAAACCGCTCCATAAACTCTTCCGGCGACAACAATGTATCGATGTTGGCGTTGATTTCACCTTGGCTCCAATGCCACCACTGCACGCGCTGCAAAACCTCAATCATTTCAGGCGTAAAACGATACCGTTTTACCTTTGCCGGCACGCCAACCACAACAGCATACGACGGCACGTCTTCCAGCACCACCGCGCCTGCGCCGATAATCGCGCCATCGCCGATACTTGTCACTTTTGACGAGTTGATAAAGGCGTTAGCGCCAATCCACACGTCATTGCCGATGGTTATTTTCGGCTTGCCTTGCGCGTACGGGTGCTTGGGGTCAACTTTATGCCGCGCAATAAACTTCGCCCTGTTCTCAATTGTACAAAAATGTTCGATGTCATCACTGGTCGTGACCATATCCATTTGGTGGTCACAGCCGATATCCGCCGAGCCATTGATAGAAGTGAAATGCCCGATGCGCTCAACAAAACCATATCGACACGCAGCCACAATGCCTTGACTGAGATACGTCTGCCTACCCACGGGAACGCCGTGACATTCCCATTCAAAAGGCAACTCACCGCCCTCATCGGCAAAGTTTGTGCAGTCATACGTCTCGTAAAACGCCTTGCTCTGCTCGTCCTGTTCAAAATCGTTGTCATCGTCATTATTGACGGAGACAACGTAATGCTTGCTTGGGTCAACAATATCGGCGACGTGCCAATTGTAACCCTGCAACACACGCAAAAGCCGCCGTGTCGGCGTCCCCCATACGGCAATCTCCCGCCCATTCAGATAGCGTTCCAGCACTTGCTCTAATCGAGTTCTCATACCAGCCCCAACTGCTTAAACACAACCTCAAACCCATCTAATGCAAAATCCAACTGCTCTTTGGTCAGCGTCGCCGTATAACTCGTGCGCAAAATCGAATGTCCCTCTTCCACTGCCGGCGAAACCACAGGATTGACATACACGCCCGCCCGCAGCAGCTCTCGCGAGGCCACAAATGCCATTTCATCTGTGCCGATTTCCACAGGAATAATCGGCGCTTGGCTCGGTGTAGTGCGAATATTTAATCGTTCAAACCCATGCCGCATGTAGTCAGCATTGTCATTGACCTGCCGCACCAACTGCGGCTCAGCCTGCATAATTTCCAACGCCTTGCGCACTGCCGCGACATTTGACGGCGGCATGGATGCACTGAATATATACGGCCGCGACATATGGCGTATGTACTCGCACACCACACGCGGTGCCGCCATAAAGCCGCCTAAGCTGGCAAACGATTTGCTAAATGTCCCCATCAGCACGTCAATTTTGTCGTATAGCCCAAAATGCTCACCCACACCGCGCCCGCAAGCGCCCATCGTACCGATCCCGTGGCTGTCGTCAACCATAATACGCGCATCATATCGCTCGGCCAACTCAACGATTTTGGGTAAATTACACAAGTCGCCCTCCATAGAAAACACGCCATCAACAACGATCAATTTGCCTCGGTCAGACTTAGCGTCTTTAAGCTTTTGTTCAAGTCCATCCATATCGTTGTGCGCATACTTCTGCACTTTCGCAAATGACAGCCGCGCCGCGTCATACAACGAGGCGTGGTTCTTGTTGTCAAAAAATATCACATCATGCATCCCGCACAACGCGCTCAAAATACCCAAGTTGGCTTGAAACCCTGTCGAGAACGTCACACAATCTTCATAGCCGAAAAAGGCGGCCAATTCGCGTTCCAAATCGTTGTGCAGCGTCAGCGTACCGTTGAGATGACGTGAACCCGAGCAGCCCGAGCCAAACTCCTCCAACGCTTCACGCGCCGCCGCGATAACGCGATCGTCAGCCGTCAAACCTAAATAGTTGTTTGAACCCAGCATAATGGTACGCCGCCCGCCCATCATTACCTCAGAGTGCTGGCGAGTGCTGATTTCATGCGCGAAAGGATAAATATCGGCGGCTCTCGCCTCTTCGGCCGCCGTGAAAGCACGGCATTTTGCAAATACGTCCATGGAGTCAATCACTTCTTTCAATTTGGTTGTCTTAAACAGTATACAACAAATCAAAGAAAAGCACAACCTCCCAAACAGCCTGTTGAGTATCACCCTGAAATTATGTTATAATCATGACAAATGTCACTACCGCACACCGCAATCTTTGGCTATACTAAAAATACAAAATAACCTTTCAGGAGGAATACACATCATGATCGCCAACATCAAAAATGTCGTCAAACGCTACGGCGACACCACTGCGCTAGATCACTTAAATCTCGACGTCGCCGAGGGCGAAATCCTCGGCCTGCTCGGCCCCAATGGTGCCGGCAAAACCACTGCCATTCGCGTACTCTGCGGTCTCGTTGACGCCGATGCCGGCGAAGTGCAAGTCTTCGGCCAGCGCCAAAGTGTGCGCAACCTCAGCCCTCGCCACGACATCGGGCTTGTCACTCAAGAAATCACTGTTTTCAAAGACCTCTCAGCTATTGAAAACCTGCGCTACTTCGGCGGCCTCTACGGCCTGCGCGGCGCCGAACTGGACACCAACGTCAAAGAAATGCTGGAATTTGTCGGGCTCACCGAGCGCGCAAAAAAACGCCCCGGCACATTCTCAGGCGGTATGCAGCGTCGCCTAAATATCGCCTGCGCCCTCGTCCATAAACCAAAACTCGTTATCATGGACGAACCCACCGTCGGCATCGACCCGCAGTCGCGCAACCACATCTTGGAGTCGGTCAAGAAAATTGCCCAAAACGGCACAACAGTCGTATACACTTCCCACTATATGGAAGAAGTGCAAGCCATCTGCAACCGCATCGCCATCATGGACGCAGGGCGCGTCATTGCCGAAGGCAGTATCGACGAATTGATGAACCGCATCCAATACGAAGACCGTGTCCGGCTGCACGCCGCCACCCCGTCCGATTCACTGACCGAGGAACTGCGCGCCATTTCCGGCGTCAAGAGCGTCACAGTCAACGATGGCCACTACCTTATCATCTCCGGCGCCGGCAGCGGCAATATCAACCGTATTATGACTGTCGCACAGCGCCACACCAGCATCCTGTCAGTCTCCGAAGATAAGCCCAGTCTGGAAGACGTGTTTTTGACCCTCACCGGCAAGCGTCTGCGCGACGAAGGAGAGGTGTAATATGAGCCAATTTACACTGATTTTCACCCACTACCTCAAACGCGCCTTCCGCCACCCCGTCAATTTGTTGATATACATCGCCCTGCCTTTGGGATTGGCAGCGCTCAATATGCTGGGTGCCGTCGGTATGGTCGAATTGACTGAAGGTGCCGACGCAGTCACCGAAACCACCGCAATGGCAACCTTCCTCACCATGTTGTTTATGGTCGCCTTCCAGTTCTTCTCGGGCGAGCAGTTGATTTACAACATCTTCGATGACCTCAACCAAGGCGACATGCGCTGGCGGCTCGCCGCTACGCCCGTCCCCAAACGCGCCTTTGTCAACGGCATCGTTGCCGCCGGCTGGACGTTTAACATCATCCAAGGCATCGTCATTGTCGGCGTCATGGCGCTGGCATTCGGCATCTACTGGGGTAACTTGCTCATCCTTGTATCGGTATTCCTGCTTGTATCGGTTATGAGCCAGCTGCTCGCCGCGCTGATTGCACTGCTGAGCAAAACGCGCAAAACGGCAACCATTGTCAGCAACATCATCTGCTTTGGCATGATGTTGCTGAGCGGCACACTCTTCATCCCGCTGGGCGACAGTCCCGTAGCAGAGTTTGTTATGCAATACAGTTCGCCTCTGCCCATCGCGTTCCGCGCCATCCTATACACTACCCCCGTCTTAGATAACATGAACCAAGCGATCATCAACCTCGGCATACTGGTCGCCGTCACCGTAGTATTGGCGGGCGCAGTCATGGCAGTGGGAAGGAGGCGAAAAGCTTGACCATTTTCCGTTATGCCCTGCTCCGCGGGCTTCGCACCCCCCTGTCTTTGATTTGCACCTGTATACTGCCCCTTGTGTTCTTGTTCGTCCGTCCCTTTTGGACAGACGGGAACATGAACGGCATCTCTTTTATCATGCTTTTCCTTATGAGCGGCGCATACTTGATGAGCTTGAGCATCTTGACTGACAAAGCCGACGGTGCCGTCATCCGCATTCTGGCAGCACCTATCACCACACGGCGGTATCTCATCGAAAACCTCTTGGCATGCATGGTCCCGCTCGTTGCGCAAACTGCCCTGATCTCGCTTTTGGGCATGGCACTGCACGGTTGGAGCCTCGCCCTTTCCTTCGCGCTTTTTCTGTGCTATACTGTACTCATATTGGCATCAGTCGCCATGGCATTCACCTGGCACTGCATCTTCAAGCGCAAAGAAAGCAGTGCCACTGGATTCAGCCTGCTATTGTTCTTGACTGCCTTCTTAGGTGGCGCGACATTCCCCGTCGAAGCCTTCCCCGGCATCTTGCAGTATATCGGCGCCATCTTCCCGGCATATTGGGCCATCCGCGGGCTGGAATCATTCATTGAAAACGGTGCCATGACGGCAACCTACTGGCTGTCTATCGGTGCTCTGTTACTCTTCACAGCGGCGTTCTTATTATACGGAGGAAAGCGCAGAATTGTATGAAACACCACGCACTGCCCAACATCTGTTTTTGGCTCTGTAAAGCCGCAGGGTTTGGCCTGTTGTTCGCTTTCTGGCTCGAAAGCGGCGCGATAACAGGCTTTTTCCTGTTTTTGTTTTTAATTGTCATGACGCTGCTGCGCTGGCGTTTTCCCATACTGAAACACACTGTAGCCTTAGACATGGCTGCCTGCATTCTCCTATCCGTAATATGGGGCTACCCACCATATTTTTTGGCATTGCCGCTTTTTTCCGCCATGTATTTAGGCGCTTTTTGGGTATCATCGGGCGGTCTGTACCTGCTTTTCGATCCCCATCCGCTCCTCGCTGCGCTGTATGCTCTCTCAGCATTATGCGGCCTATTTTTAGGGCTCTGGAAACGAGAACTGCACGAAAAGTTAAATGTCCGCGACACCGCGGCCGGTCGTTACTACGAACTCGAAAGCTTGCAAAACGAGCTGACCGCAACACTCGCACAGATCGAGCGTATGACCGCCGTCGCCGAGCGCACCCGCATCGCCCGCGACATACATGACAATGCCGGCCATGAGATCGTGGCCGCCTACATCTCCTTGCAAACAGCGCGCGCCATGATGGTCGCTGAAAACACCGAAGCGCTGGAGCTATACGACGCCGCACTGGAACGTCTCAATAGCGGCGCGGCCAAAATCCGCGAAACCGTCCACAACCTCTCAGCCGTCACATCGCTGGGTGTAGAGACGCTGCAAGACATCTGTCGCCGTTTCCCCTGCCCCAGCGTCACATTCCACGCTTACGGCGACACGACCAAAATACCCGTCTATATCTGGAATGTATTGGAAGCCTGTCTAAGTGAAAGCTTGACCAACATAGCTCGCCATACCGCCGCCACGCAGGTGTCAGTCAATCTGGACACAACGCCGCATATCGTGCGGCTTTGCATAGAAAATGACGGCGTGGCCGGACAGAGTAGCAAGCCGCCTGGCAGCGGCTTGCGAAATCTACGCCATCGTGCCGTCGCCATCGGCGGTAACCTTTCCATCGACGCAAACGAGGCGACTTTCCGCGTCGTCTGCGTTATTCCTTTCAAGGAGGATCCACATGAAACTGCTCATTGTTGACGACGACGCTCTCATCCGCAAAAGCTTATCACTCACCCTCGCACGCGAAAGTGACATCACTGTTGTTGGCACTGCTGCAGACGGCGCTGAGGCGTTAGAGTTATGCGAAACTCTTTCGCCCGACATTCTGCTGATGGACATCCGTATGCCCGGCATGGACGGCATCGCCGCCACACGCCTTATCAAGCAGCGCTGCCCGCACATCAGCATCATGATGCTGACCACCTTCGACGACAAGCCAAACATTCAACAGGCGCTCGCTGCAGGGGCTGACGGCTATCTTATCAAGACCGATAAAATCACGGCCATCGCCGGAAAGTTGCGCGTCATGCTCGACGGTGTCGGCGTGCTGGGTGCCGACGTATTGAAAAAACTTGCTGCACAAGAAAACCCCGCTTTGGCGCAACTGACCCAGCGGGAACGCGACATCGCACGCCTTGTAGCACAAGGGCTGACCAATAAAGACATTGCCGCGCAACTCTACCTCAGCGAGGGTACAGTGCGCAACAATATCGTTGTCATTATGGAAAAACTCAACGTCACCAACCGCACGCAGCTGGGCATCGCCTATTATCAGCAATAACTCCCTAATCTGCCTTGACCTTTCTGCGCTTTTTATGCACACCTTGATACCAAATCACAGCAACTGCGCCAATCACAACCAGCCCGCCCGCGATAAACAAGACCGTCCCCATGCCACCGGTCAGCGGAATGTCAAAACGGAACGGCTCATACCGATCATTGGGCACCATAATGCTGTCTGCAACCTGCTCGACCGCTTTATTGCCGAACGCTTCCAACTGTTCGGTCGTCGCCACGGTATAGGAGAACAGTGTAACCGGGTCAACCGGCTGGTAATATCCCGTCGGCGTTTCAACTTCCACTAGTGCATAAATCGCGTTGTGTGACGGTGTCAACCAAGGCGACGTAAACTGTGCATTGCCGGCGTCATCAGTTGTTCTCGATTCCATATAATAAAACGTCATCGTACCGACAGTAAAGGTCTGTGCAACCCCCTCAGGCGGAACAACCAATTGCCACCCATGGTACGCCACCCCGATGTACAGTGCAAACGTCGCATCAGGCAAGAATATGCTGCTGTCCAAGCTATCATACTTGTACAGCGCGATTGTGCTGCGGTTCGCGCTACCGCCGCCGGCTGCGCTCGTGACAACAAAACTTTCACTCACACGGTCCGAGAATCTGCCCGCCAACGTAACCTCGTTGGCGATGCTGACTGCCTCGCCCACATTGCCTCGAATCAAAACCTCATACTGAAGCCTTAACGGCACACTGTCCGGGAACACAAAGGTCACCTCGTTGCCACCCGTGACCGCAAAAGTCCAGAGCTCCCCGGACAAGGTCGGCACTTGTGTGAGCAGCTGTTCTTGCCATTCCCCTGCAACTTCTTGCAATACACGTATCGTTCCGAAATAAAGTGACAATGAGTCGCTCATTTGGTCAAGCACCTCGAACTGCCCGGTTGTCGTCAGCGTCCTCCCCTCAGGGTTTATCAAAATATCCACATGGGCAATATTGCCAACCAAATCCCACGTCTTATCGACGATTTTTGTCCCATACCTCAGTTGATACTCATCAGAAAAACTGCCGTCGCGCGTGGTGCTGTAAACGCTGGCAATATTTTGGTAGATTTGCTGGTCAAGTACATCAGTGTCCTTAATGCGCATTTGGTAGCGCACAACAATATCTCCACCCGAAGCGAACCAATTCGGCTCAGCAGGCTGCACACCATCGCCGACAATCCGCCGCATATACGGCGCAGAAAAATCAACTGTCATACGACTCATTGGTTCGTCATGTTCAATAAGCTGCAATATCGCGTCTGCCCCACCATCTGTGCGCGGCACAAAGCGGTCACCGCCGCGCTGTACGACAAGCGAGTCAGGCACGTATTCCATTCCGGAATCAAATTCATCAACAAACAATGCCGGCTGCCCCGGTAAAAACAAGTCGCGCCGCAAAAGAACAGTAAATTCAAAAGTATCCTCTGTACCCTCGACCGGTGCGGCTGATTTATGGATCGGCCAGTCAACAAATTCATGATCACGCGCAATTTCATGGAATCCTTGATTATTGATTTGATAAGCGAAAACCGCGTTCCTCACCTCGCCGAATGCGTCGCCGACAGGCGTTTGCCGCAAAACATCACCTATTGTGCTCATACCGTCAAATGCCGCTTCTTGTATGCCGTGTTCCAACAACCTTGCCGAGAGCGGCGTTTTGTATGTAATGGTGAGCAACGTATCTGCCGTAAAAGGCGAAAAGCTGTAAAGCTTGCTATCATCGCATATCCACCGGCCGTCGTGGTTATCGACCAGTTCTTCGACAAAAAACATCATCCAAACATTCTTGACATTCCAGTTAAGTTGAAACCGCGGATCACGGCTGTCTAACAAACTCCAATGGAATGGATCTGCCGCACCACCATCCAATCGCCGTGCCGTTACGGCAAAATCTTCGGGCTGGTTGACGGCTGTACCCCACACACGATGACCTTCACGATTGAGGTAAATAATGTCAAGGTAATCCTCAAACCATACCCGCTCACCATACAACGCACCGGGAACATAGAACTGAATCGTCCACTCAATATAGTCCTCTGTCAATTGATGGCTCTTTTCCATGCGAACGCCGGGCGGGTTGACAAACACGTCCCGCACAATATACGGGTCGCCCTCCAACCCCAGTTCCAGGCGATTTTCATACCGGCCGTCTGACGGATAGTTGCTGTAATCAATTTCGGCGTCATAGCGAATATACGCTGTATAGATATCGCGGCCGTGTAGCCCATCCGGCAGCGTAATTGTAAAGCCGGTTTTATCCAAGTAAACGGGAAAAGATACACTGTCAATAAAATGACCAATTTGATCATACAAGTAGACATCTACCGTGTTGGAGACAATACTCATGCCTGCGCTCAATGTATCGGTGACGGTCATGCCGTTCAACACCGTCAGCCCCTCGCCGATATTGACATGCCATTCAACCCGGCCATCACCACTTTGCGTTGACCATTTATTCATAAATCGCGTTGACACAACGAGCCAAATAAAATCCTCGTCAACCAGCTCGTCACCGACAACATTTTTGCCGCTGACAGCAACACCGTTTGAAAGGGCAAACTCATAGTTCAAGCGCGCCGACGACGCCTCTCCCCACGCTTGAATAAAAGGCTCGGCATCCAAAGTATAGGTAACTCTGATGCTTTCGCCGCGACTCAGTGTCACATCCGGGAAGTCAAGCACAAAGGAATTGCTCTCTCCGACCCAGGGAACAGGCGATATAACAAAAGGCTCTTCATCTCTGACCTGCACCGTGACTTGCGTAATAGCTGCACTCGCAAGCGCATAAGGCACAACATGTGTGCCGCCCAATGTGTCACGCAACGAGATGTCGCTGATGTCACTGCCATACGCACTGATAAGAACTTCATACTCAATGGTTTGTGTGCTCCTGTCATAGCCAAAATGTTTTTTTTGCACGTGAATACGTGTATCATACTCCGGCGGCCGCACCGTTACCGTCAACACCGTATTGTTTCCAAAATCAAAATCAATTGGACCTGCCGTCTCCTTAAACTGCGCTTGTAAATTGAGCGTGAATGTAACATCGGTATATTGGTCTAGCAAATTTATGCCGGGCGTAGGCTGGCCATGCCTGTCTACGTCATAAAACCTGACAAGCACTTCGCCGTCAGCGGCAACACTATAATGCCCAATTGTCTCATCGTTGGCGGCGCGGATTGGCGCTCCCGCCACAACATCCGGAACCAAAAACTCGGTCGGCAACTGATATCTCAAATAACCATCATCGCCATACTTAAATTGCAATGCTGTCGTTTCCCGAAAGGTAAATACAAATTCGTAATGCTCATACAACGTGACATTGCCGTCAGGCGGTATGATATTACCACTGTCATCTTTCAGCACAAGTTGATGCAAAAAATTCGCTAAATCCCATCTGTCTGCAACAGCTTCATACCCCTCCACAAGTGCTGTCACAGCCTCAGAAGCTTCATGCGCTTCTACGATACTTTCTCCACGATCTACGGAAGTTGCATAGACCGGCGATAAAGGAAGCAGCAGGCTCAGGCACAATACCACAGACAGCATTATTGCTGTATAACTTTTCTTTTTCATCATAGCCCCACCTTTCTCTACACCTGTGTGTCTTCCCTTTTTAATTTGCTTCTGCCTTTCCCGACCAAATAGAATATCAAAGTAAGCAAAAGCACAAGGCCAATTGCCACACCATTCACCAAGCGCCAGTTTGTTGTTCCGCTCATCAACGCAGTTTCGTCTGCCATGCCCACCTCATACGGAATCCTCGCGCCGCGCACCAAGAGCCTGTGTGTATTGACAGCATATGGCGTACAAGTTATCAGCGTCACAAAATCGGCACCTCTTTCCACGCGCAGAAACTCTATCTCATGCGGAAAAACCACCATAATTTGGTCGACTTGATAGGCTAACGTTTCATTTAATACCGTTATGAAAAACTGATCACCAATACTAAGTTCTTCCAGGTCTGTAAACATTCTGGCATTCGGCAATCCGGAATGTCCTGTTAAAATAGCATGCGTATTCATCCCCCCGACAGGGAAAGAAGTGCCTGGAACATGCCCTACGCCTCTATTCAAAACCTCTTTATCAATCATGTGAAGCACAGGCAAATGTACACCAATGATAGGTATTTCTATCTGAGCCATGATTCCGCTTATATTCAATGTCTTCAAATAATAATCAGACGACATCATGCCTGTATCTTCGGCGAAAGGATCTCGGATGTGACCACCATACAGCGCATCATTGTATTCTCGAGCCCGTCGCAAATGATTCTCTATCTCAGCCTCATCCATCTGGGCGATTTCTTCATTGAATTCCTGCAAAAGTCCGGCAAGAACTCTACAATTATACCACGTGCTCACGTAGGGATAAAATATGAGTCCAAATCCTATCATCAGCAAGACTACAATAAGGAGTATCAGTGTAAATTTCTTCATCTTTCACATTTCCTATAAAAGGCAAGGCAGAGGCGAAGCCCCTGCCCTCGCCATATCGGATGGCCAATTTCTTAGTTTTTTTCTTTTTTCTTCTTTTTACCCATCAACACAACAAGCAACAAAGCCCCGCCGACAAGCACAAGCCCTACAGCCGTAAAAATCAGAGTACCTGTGCCGCCGGTCAGAGGCATACGGCCTTCACGGATGTTCGTCACAGTAACTTCAACCAGATAGGGCGACACAACGTCGGCACGAATTTCCACCTGCATGGGCGCGGTCAAACGACGGTATCCGTCAGGTGCCGCATATTCGTACAAGTAGTAGATGCCCGCCGGTAATCCATAGAAAAACGCGCGACCATTTTCGTCTGTCGTCTCAATCTTGATAGGTAATGCACCATAAACTACATGACCGTCGTAAATATCACTTGCCTCATATAGATGGAACACAGCACCGGGAAGCGCCGAGTCATCCACATTAACTTTGTTCAATTGCAGCCCGAACAGCGTCGTCTGCGGACGTTCACCCAGTTCATATTGCGGATGATTGGAATATATCAGCGTACCGTCGTTTTCAATCACACCCAACTCTCCGAGACCGGTTATGCTGGCGATTGTATCAAATGTCATGTAAATAAACCCGCCGACTTCCCCTTCTGCGGCAATATCAATAATTCCGGCTTGCAAGAAATCAATGTATATCGTATTGTCGTTCTCTTCTGTCACTCGCCAGCCATCTGTCGAAAGAGCCTGTTGCTGGCCCGCGTCGACATCGACATCAAAATAAATACTGACAGATCCCGGCACAAACGCCAACCGATTATCTAATTGATCAATGACTCGGATATATGTATCACCATCTTCTTCAATAGGTGCGATTGTGGCAAGGCCCAACCGAATGTCGACCGAGAATGTCCAGGTAATGACCAAGTCCACGCCGTCAAACGCAACATCGTCCAACACTTTCCCCAAAACAGGAGTTGTAGGATCTTTCGGGAAGACATGAACGTCATACACCCACTCGTCATTCCACAAATACGGCAAGCTCACCAAGAATGGTGTCGCAATGGCACCAAATTCAGGCAGATCAACAGTCAGCTCCGTAACCAAATAAAAGCCCTGTACCATGACATCGGGTCCAAAATACGCTCGGCCATCTAAATCGGTTTTCCTGACAATTGGATCACCAAGCCACTCGGGATTCTCTAAAATCATTTCTACGCTGCCGTCCCAAGTCTCGCCCGCAGGCACTGTTATCAGCTGAGCCTGCCATTCTGAACCGGCAACAGCCTGGCCTAAAGGGGATGGCGGAGCACCTGTTGGGTCACCGGCGATAATCTCACCGTCAGGCCCGATATTATGATGAAGCGTCAGAGAGACTGGACGGTTCGGGTCTCTGCCGTCTAAGGTTGGATTTGCCAGCACACCAACTGCGCCGACCGTCAAAAATAGGGTTGCCGCCAAAAACACGGCCAGTGAGCACCTTAGTATTTTTTTCATCTTTCTTTCTCTCCTTCAACTGATTTTATAGGCATCATAACTTATTTACTTATACACCCACTCTCAGCATACCATAACAATCTAATATTGTCAACAGTTTTTGACAATATTGTTAACATTTAATTAACATTCTGTCTTCCAACATCTCTCGCCGCTCGCACACATACCTTATGATTTTCAATACTCCTTCGACGCGCATATTTAAGCTGCTCTTTCACAGCGCTTTTCTCATGCAAAACCGTCAGCCTCTTTAACTTTCACATAATCCGCAAAAAACAGGAAAGAATAGTACAAATTATACTATTTTGCAAAGAAGAAACAGCGTTGACAAATAGATTTGCACAAGCGGATAGGATTTACGCCTCGCTGTACCCGACTATATAACTGAGCCCACACCTGATAATCTTTGAAAATAAACGGAGATGTTCTCATGAAAAAATTTCTAACTACATTTACTGCCCTTGTGGCGATATTATTCAGTGCAGGATTCACCACTGTCGTTGATGATACAATCGCGGCAACGCCTGCAAATGCCCAAGTATCAGTAAATAGCTGGGCTGAACTGAACCAAGCTATCGCGTCAGTGAGCCCCGGTGGGTCGGCAACGATTGTGCTGACACAAAATATTCCGGCGCAGGGACATGATGCCATTTCTATACCAGCGGGACAAAATATCACCCTCACCAGTGCACAAGAAGAGCGTTTTACACTTATGCAATCCACTGCCGGTCAACGACATTTTATCGTACGCGGTGCCTTGACATTGAAAAATATTATCATCAGCGGTAATCGTGAAAACATCTCCTCCCATCACGGCGGAATTGAGGTTGTCACCAATACTGCTCAGTTGACCATGTCAGAGGGAAGCGTGATTAAGCGCAATCATGCCGTCAGCGGTGGCGGTATTTATATGTATGGGTTAAGCGGTGTCGGTGGCGGCAGAGGTGGTGTTTTGACAATCAACGACGGAAAAATTTATGACAACGAAGCTGATCAAGGCGGTGCTGCCTTTGTTGCTGCCGGCGACATCCTCTTGCACAATGGAGAAATCAGCAGCAACACAGCAAATACCGGTGCCGGATTCTACGTCGCCGCAGGCGGTCACTTTATCATGGATGGCGGGGAAATCTCACGTAATGAAGCAACCCACAGCGGCGGCGGCATATTTACAACGGGTGGACAAACTATCTTCCAAATGAGCGGCGGCCAAATTCACAATAATAGGGCAGGTTCTCACGGTGGTGGTGTTCAGGCACAAGGTGCCTCTTCTTTTTTGATGGAGCGCGGCACAATCCACGGAAATGGAGCACATGAAAACGGCGGCGGCGTTGGTGTCATCGGCATAAACAGTTCGTTTGACATGAAGGGCGGCAGCATCCATGACAACCGTGCCGGCAACGGCGGCGGCGTTCAATCTTGGGGGGCAGGCACTTTCACTATGCACAGCGGCGAAATATGCGATAATAACGCAAGGGTAAATGGCGGTGGTGTAAATGTCATCGGCGTAAACAGCACGTTTAAGTTGGAAAGCGGTGAAATCCATGGCAATAGTGCTAATAACAGTGGCGGCGTTCATGTCGCTAACACCGCCCTATTTACTATGATGAACGGCGAACTCCGTAATAATAGCGCAAACCTAAACGGCGGCGGTGTCCATATCGCCGGCCCGGCCAACGGCGGTCGATTTATTATGGAAGGCGGCCGAATCAATGGCAATACCGCCCACGGCACTGGCGTATCAAATGGCGGTGGCGGCGTCAGCATCTTAATCGGTGAGTTTACAATGCATGGCGGCGAAATTAGCAACAATAACGCTGCCCGTGATGGTGGCGGTGTCTGGCGCGGCACTGATGACAGGGCATATTTTGTCATGTATAACGGCAATATTAGCGATAATACTGCCGAAGACGACGGCGGGGGTATCTATGCCGCAGGAGAGGTCTACAAAAACCCACTAACAATAGACTCATATCCGCGTATCATTGTGGGTGCAGAGGCAATCTTTTCCGGCAACAGTGCAGGAAATGGGATTTTCAGTCCCCCTGACGCAACCGCCATTCAAGATAGAATACAAAGCAAGTTTACCACTGTTTTTCACAACCCGTTTAACAACATTGATATTAATTTCCGACTCGGCCCACGAATATCACAACTGACCATCACTTACACGACAGACGAGCGCGGCACATTTGCAGGCGAAGGGGATTCTCATCTGCGCACCGAGGTCATTCAAGTAGATATCCAACCATTCCCTTGGCATCCACAGAATGTTCCTACGGCGATTGGGGCAAGAGGCCATGAGTTTATTGGCTGGCTTGAATACGCCGGGTCAGATGACTTGCTGTCAAACCAGCAGGTCAAGGAGAAAGCCATCACAAGCGATACTACTTTTGTCGCGCAATGGGAAAGAGTAGCACACACAGTATCTTTCATATTAAATGGCGGTACAGGCGATTTCCCTCCGCAAACTCTGCCACATGAAGCAACAGCAACCGAACCACTTAATATTCCGATACGCGAAGGTTGGCGCTTTTTGGGGTGGCATACCGCGCCTGAGGGCGGGGTACACTTTGACTTCACAACACCGATTATATCAGATACAGAAATCTATGCTCGGTGGGAACAGGCCACTGCAACACCCCCTGCATATTCTGAAATACCCGAAACCCCACCGGCTGACAATATAAGCAATCCCACCGCGCCGACAAATCCACCGACGGGGGATGACTCATTTCCCATAATTCAGCTGGCCGCAATAATCCTCTCATTCGTCTTAATGTCACTTATGATTTTAGGCAGAAAGCGCAAACGCAGCAAGGTGGCGTGAAATTGATTTAAACCTTTTCCTCACTTAGACAAGCAAAAAAGCCTGACTTACGTCAGGCTTTTTCTTATGGCTCCCCCTGTTGGGCTCGAACCAACGACCCTGCGGTTAACAGCCGCATGCTCTACCAACTGAGCTAAGGAGGATAATCCTAAGCACTCACGCCAATGACGTAAGTGCTTAATGTGTCGGCATATACCTATTTTCCCGGGCAGCTTCCCGCCAAGTATTTTCGGCGCAAGTGAGCTTAACGACCGTGTTCGGAATGGGAACGGGTGGACCCTCACCGCCATCTACACCGACTTTCTTGTCACGCTATATAAATAGCGTCCAAGATGCAGAGCATAAATCACGCCCTGAAAACTGAACAAGCGAACAGAATAAGCGAACGTGAAGACAAACAAGTTTTCGATTGCCTGCATTATATTAGGTTAAGCCCTCGTCCTATTAGTACCGGTCAGCTGAACACATTACTGTGCTTACACACCCGGCCTATCAACCACGTAGTCTTCGTGGGGACTTACTTTCTTAAAGAAATGGGAGTTCTTATCTCAGGAAGAGTTTCACGCTTAGATGCTTTCAGCGTTTATCTCGTCCGTACTTGGCTACCCAGCTGTGCCATTGGCATGACAACTGGTGCACCAGCGGTACGTCCATCCCGGTCCTCTCGTACTAAGGACAGCCTCCTTCAAAACTCCAACGCCCGCAATAGATAGGGACCGAACTGTCTCACGACGTTCTGAACCCAGCTCGCGTGCCACTTTAATCGGCGGACAGCCGAACCCTTGGGACCGAATCCAGCCCCAGGATGTGACGAGCCGACATCGAGGTGCCAAACTTCTCCGTCGCTGTGGACGCTTGGGAGAAATCAGCCTGTTATCCCCAGGGTAACTTTTATCCGTTGAGCGATGGCATTTCCACGCACTACCACCTGATCACTAACTCCAACTTTCGTTCCTGCTCGACCCGTCGGTCTCGCAGTCAAGCCCGCTTATGCGTTTACACTCTGTGCACGATTTCCGTCCGTGCTGAGCGGACCTTTGAGCGCCTCCGTTACGCTTTGGGAGGCGACCGCCCCAGTCAAACTACCCACCTAACAGTGTCCCCCCGCCGGATTCACGGCGGTAGGTTAGAATTTCAGTAATATAAGAGTGGTATCCCAAGATTGCCTCCACGCGAGCTAGCGCCCGCGCTTCCAAGGCTCCCACCTATCCTGTACATACATTACCAAAATCCAGTATTAAGCTATAGTAAAGCTCCATGGGGTCTTTCCGTCTAGTTGCGGGAAACTGGCTTCTTCACCAATACAACAATTTCGCCGGGCGGGCTGTCGAGACAGTGCCCAAATCATTACGCCATTCGTGCGGGTCAGAACTTACCTGACAAGGAATTTCGCTACCTTAGGACCGTTATAGTTACGGCCGCCGTTCACCGGGGCTTCAATTCAAAGCTTCGCGTCAAGCGCTAACCTCTCCTCTTAACCTTCCGGCACTGGGCAGGCGTCAGCCCCTATACGTCGTCTTTCGACTTTGCAGAGACCTGTGTTTTTGATAAACAGTTGCTTGGGCCTATTCACTGCGGCCACACATAGTGTGGCGTCCCTTCTCCCGAAGTTACGGGACCAATTTGCCGAGTTCCTTAACAACCCTTCTCCCGCTGGCCTTAGGATACTCTCCTCATCTACCTGTGTCGGTTTGCGGTACGGACATCTAAGATATACACACAGCTTTTCTCGCCTCACGCTCCACCTTACCGGGTCTACCAACGCCCGGAATCAGCTTTGAATAAGTGTCCCTGTGCTTAAATCTTTCGACGGCTACGGAATATCTACCGTATGTGCATCGGCTACGCCTTTCGGCCTCACCTTAGCTCCCGGCTTACCTTGGGCGGACGAACCTTCCCCAAGAAACCTCAGATTTTCGGCCATTATGATTCCCACATAATTCTCGCTACTCATTCCGGCATTCTCACTCGTATACAGTCCACGAGTCCTCACAGTCTCGCTTCACCCCATATACGACGCTCCTCTACCCCGCACTACAAAAGTAGTGCAGCCCAAGCTTCGGTATAATGCTTAGCCCCGTTATATTTTCCGCGCAAAGTCATTCGACCAGTGAGCTATTACGCACTCTTTAAATGAATGGCTGCTTCTAAGCCAACATCCTGGTTGTTTTTACAACTTCACATCGTTTCCCACTTAGCATTATTTAGGGACCTTAGCTGTAGGTCTGGGCTCTTTCCCTTTTGACAATGAGACTTATCTCACACTGTCTGACTCCCGTACATCGATTCTGCGGCATTCAGAGTTTGATAGAGTTCGGTAACCTTATCGGCCCCTAGCTCATTCAGTGCTTTACCTCCGCGAATCTAATACGAGGCTAGTCCTAAAACTATTTCGAGGAGAACCAGCTATCTCCAGGTTCGGTTGGAATTTCTCCTCTATCCACAAGTCATCCCCGGCTTTTTCAACAGACGTGGGTTCGGTCCTCCATGACGTTTTACCGTCACTTCAACCTGCTCATGGATAGGTCACCTGGTTTCGGGTCTACATCACACAACTTAAATCGCGCTATTCACACTCGGTTTCCCTTCGGCTTCGGCACTTAATGCCTTAACCTTGCTGTGTAACGTAACTCGCCGGATCATTCTACAAAAGGCACCTTATCACACATTAACGTGCTCTAAGTGCTTGTAAGCACAAGGTTTCAGGTACTATTTCACTCCCCTCCCGGGGTACTTTTCACCTTTCCCTCACGGTACTGCTTCACTATCGGTCACTAGGTAGTATTTAGGGTTGGAGGGTGGTCCCCCCATCTTCCCACGGGATTTCACGTGCCCCGCGGTACTCTGGATACACGCTGTAACAAATCGGTTTTCGCCTACGGGGCTCTCACCCTCTGTGGCGGGACTTCCCATTCCCTTCGACTAACCTATTGTCACGTGATGCATGTCCAAACCCCGGACACTGCACTCAATGTGCGGTGCTGTCGCACACTCAGTGCAGCATCCGGTTTGCCCTCTTCCGATTTCGCTCGCCACTACTTTCGGAATCTCGGTTGATTTCTTTTCCTCACCCTACTTAGATGTTTCAGTTCGGGCGGTTCCCCCCGTACAGCTATGAATTCACTATACGGTACATGGGCTTGACCCCATGTGGGTTTCCCCATTCGGAAATCTACGGATCGATGCGTATTTGCCGCTCCCCGTAGCTTATCGCAGCTTGTCACGTCCTTCTTCGGCTCCTAGTGCCAAGGCATTCCCCTTGTGCTCTTGTTCGCTTAACCTATACTAGTATATGTCACGCCTTGCGGCGTTCCATGTTTTGAATTATGCAGGCAATCACGAGTTAAGTTAATTCTTGAATAGATACAACTATTTCTCGCCTTTAGAAATTGTCATTGTTTCCCATGCTGTCACGCCTTGCGGCGCTTTCAGCAGCGCTTACGCGCATTGTTTCCACAATAATTTACACACTCATTGAGTATGTTTTTCCCTCTATTGCCTTCACGTTCCATGTAAGATGGGTATCTTACATGTTTCGCTTATTCAGTTTTCAAGGTGCGATTGTGTCGCGCGCCTCATCCATAGAGGAAAACGCTTCACATTCACTGGTTCTCTATTGAAAACCAGATTTTAGCACTCAATATACTTAAATGCTAAAATCCAACTTTCGTGGTGGAGGTAACCGGAGTCGAACCGATGACATCCTGCTTGCAAAGCAGGCACTCTACCAGCTGAGTTATACCCCCGTATCGTTTTCGCCCTTCCCAAGCGAATCTAATTCGCAAGACAAGGCAGGAAGAACGGAGCGTGCGAGCTTTTCGCGCTTGCGCGGAAACAGAACAGAGCGGACTTTGCTCTGACGTAGTGGTGGGCCCGAGTGGACTCGAACCACCGACCTCACGCTTATCAGGCGTGCGCTCTAACCACCTGAGCTACGAGCCCTTTTTTAATGCCAGTCACCCTGACAATTGAATAGCGAAACCTATCCACACCTTACGGCGTTTCTTTTGAAAATTGGACCTGACCATAGATTGTGACAGTCATACAGTAAACTGCTGACTAATCAAACATCCTTAGAAAGGAGGTGATCCAGCCCCACCTTCCGATAGGGCTACCTTGTTACGACTTAACCCCAATCATCGAACCTACCTTCGGCGGCGCCCTCCTTGCGGTTAGGCTACCGACTTCGGGTATTCCCGACTCTCGTGGTTTGACGGGCGGTGTGTACAATGCCCGGGAACGTATTCACCGCGACATGCTGATTCGCGATTACTAGCAATTCCGACTTCATGTAGGCGAGTTTCAGCCTACAATCTGAACTGAGGCGACTTTTGGGGATTGGCTCCGGCTCACGCCTTCGCTACCCGTTGTTAATCGCCATTGTAGTACGTGTGAAGCCCAGGACATAAGGGCCATGATGATTTGACCTCATCCCCACCTTCCTCCGTTTTGTCAACGGCAGTCTCGCTAGAGTGCTCTTGCGTAGCAACTAACGATAAGGGTTGCGCTCGTTGCGGGACTTAACCCAACATCTCACGACACGAGCTGACGACAACCATGCAACACCTGTCTCTACTTTCCCCGAAGGGCACCTAATGCATCTCTGCTTCGTTAGTAGGATGTCAAGCCCTGGTAAGGTTCTTCGCGTAGCGTCGAATTAATCCACATACTCCACTGCTTGTGCGGGCACCCGTCAATTCCTTTGAGTTTCAACCTTGCGGCCGTACTCCCCAGGTGGGATACTTAATGCGTTAGCTCCGGCACGGAGGGGGTCAGTCCCCCCACACCTAGTATCCATCGTTTACGGCGTGGACTACCAGGGTATCTAATCCTGTTTGCTCCCCACGCTTTCGCGCCTCAGCGTCAGTTAATGTCCAGTAAGTCGCCTTCGCCACTGGTGTTCCTCCCGATCTCTATGCATTCTACCGCTACACCGGGAATTCCACTTACCTCTCCATCACTCAAGAAATGCAGTTTCCAATGCAGTCCCAAGGTTGAGCCTTGGAATTTCACATCAGACTTACATTCCCGCCTACACGCCCTTTACACCCAGTAAATCCGAATAACGCTCGACACCTACGTATTACCGCGGCTGCTGGCACGTAGTTAGCCGTGTCTTGTTTTCGTGGTACCGTCATTTATTTCTTCCCACGTCAAAGAAGTTTACAATCCGAAAACCTTCATCCTTCACGCGGCGTTGCTAGTTCAGGGTTTCCCCCATTGACTAATATTCCCGACTGCTGCCTCCCGTAGGAGTCTGGGCCGTGTCTCAGTCCCAATGTGGCCGTTCAACCTCTCAGTCCGGCTAAGGATCGTCGCCTTGGTAGGCCATTACCCTACCAA
>WRAI01000033.1 GCA_009780275.1 Oscillospiraceae bacterium
AGACAAAAGCATTGTTTCACATACGGTCATGCGAAATAACAGCAGCCGGTTGGCGGATATCGTTTTTGATGATGCGGTTCGGAATAATCCAAATGCAACACCATTGTTTCATAGTGACCGCGGTGTTCAGTATACACGCCAAGTGTTTCAAGACAAGCTCGAAGCAAGCGGCATGATACAAAGTATGTCGCGTGTGGGGCGCTGCATCGACAACAGCCCGATGGAATCATTTTGGAGCATTATTAAGACCGAGATGTACCATCGTGCTAAGTTTCCGAATTACGCCAGCCTTAAATCCGCCATTGATGAGTACATCATATTCTACAACAACCATCGCTATCAAGAAAAGCTCGGCTGGCTTGCACCGCTTGAATTGCGGCGTATGTTAGCGATGCGATAGCGGCAATTCGGTTTTCCCGCTTGTTTTTGATATTTTAGCTGTCTACTTGACAGGGGGCGCGGCAACTTGTCGGCAAGTATAGCCGTACAGATACATAAAGAAAATCAACTGAACCGTTTTTGCTTTCTTTGTCTTTCAATATCTTTTCTTGCATTATTATTCCTCCGCGAATAATATTGATGGAATGTATTAAATATACAATGTTCCCGAGCAAAAAGAAAATAACCACAGGGCAGCATATATGCTTGTAGTTATTTTTATTAGGTTGTAGCCACTCGTTATTCCGCAAACTATTTTTTGCCGCGGAAGCCATTTCATATATAAAACGACTCTCTTCACTGTTGCAGTCATCTATGAGACGAGCGAACTCTAAATGATATTCCGATTGATCGTTGATTTGGTTCCCAATCAATAGAGTGTCTGCTGTAACACCAAGTGTATTCGCAATCAAAACAAGCGTTGTAAGGTTTGCTTGGTCGCAGTTTCGATATGGCTTATATACGGCACAGACATATTGATCTGTTCCGCAAGTTCAGCTTGTGACATTTGCTTTAATTTGCGAGCACCTTTAATTCTTCGACCAATGAGTTTGAAATTAAGTGACATAAAAAATCCTCCAATTGTGAATGTTTTTCTAAAATACACAATAGAGGATGTTTTTTAACTGATAATATGCTATTCAACCACTTTACCCGAAATCGTCCCTGCGCTAAAGCAAGCAATATAAGAACATCTCTTGGATGCTTCCGAATATGTCGATAACAATTTTATAATGTGCTTATGTTGTGGACTTATGCACATTATATCATGGATAAGTCGCTTGGCCAACTCTCTACAAATAGCACACACCAACCGCTTTATCTGTTGGCGTTATCGGCAGCACATCGTCTGCCATGCAAACAACACATCCCTCACCGCGTTTCGTATCAGCAATTTTGTCAAGCTGTTTGAAAGCAGTAATATCACTCTTGTCGCAACTGATGTGTTTTTTTGCTTCAATGGGAAAAAGAACGCCGTTGCGCTTGATGAGTAAGTCAATCTCATTGCCATCTTTGTCACGGAAAAAATAGAAATTCATGTTGGGCGTTATGCCATCCTTGTTAGTCCATGACTTTATTATTTCGCCGATGACAAAGGTTTCAAACATAGCTCCCGCCATCGCGCCATTTTGCAGGACTTGTGCGCTGTCCCAACCAACCAAATAGCTTGCAAGCCCCGTATCTAAGAAATACACTTTTGGAGTTTTGATTAAGCGTTTGAGGACATTATTGTAGTATGGCTTTAAGACATAAACTATGTTTGATGCAACCAAAATCGAAAGCCATTTCTCGGCAGTCGGTTGGCTGATGCCGGTATCTTTTGCTATATCGGCGATGTTAAGCAGTTGACCCGTTCGAGCCGCCATCGCAACCATAAATTTTTCGAATTGCAGTAAATCACCGACTTGCGATAATTTTGAAACGTCACGATCAAGATAAGTGCGGATATAGGTTGAGTAAAAGCGCGACCAGTTAGGATTTTGCCCCACGATTTCGGGGAAGAATCCACGCCAAATATGTTCCCATATTTCGTTATATTTGAGTGGCTTGGGATTACGACTTTTCAAAAAATCCTTCGTTGGAATAAACTCGTCACGACAGTCATCACCGAGAATTTCACGTATAGACAGACCATACAAGTCGATTAAATTGATTCGGCCCGCTAAACTTTCGGTTACACCTTGCATCATTTCATAGCGTTGAGAGCCGGAGAGTAAGAATGCTCCTTTTTCGCCTGTTTTGTCTATTCGCATTTTGATATACGGAAACAAGGTCGGCGCATACTGAATTTCATCAATAAATACCGGCGGCGGAAATTGCTCGAAAAACTCCTCTGGCTGTTCTTTTGCTATCCGCTGTAATCTTGTGTCGTCTAACGATAATTCCGTGTGATCGGTAAACAGAGTTTTTAGCACCGTTGATTTACCAACTTGTCGCGCGCCAGTTACGCATAAAGCTCCCTTTTCATTGACTGCGGATTTTAATACATCCTCGATATGGCGTTTGATATACATAACAAAACCCCTTCCGTCTAATTCATAACACCATTTTTATTATAGCCGACATTTTGCATTTTGTCAACGCTTTTTCATTACTAAATATGCTTGCTCACGGCAAGCTACTATTTTTGACAAATTTACTGCTATTATACATTATTGCAGTAAATTTGTTAAGCGTTGGACTGATAAGTGCAAAATGAGCACTGTATTTGACTGTTTGAGATAAAAACGCATATATTTTAGGGATTGTTGTAAATCATTTCGCCGTAAACCTTGTGTTTATGCTGCTCTCTGTTACCTTCCCAATGAATGTATGACCACAGAATGGTATCGCGGGCAGGGGTACGATTTCACCATTACATCTACCACACAGCTTGACCAGAAATATACGCCGGGGCGCAATGTTTTCGAGGAAATTTCGCGTGTAGTAGACGATATTTTTACCACGTATATTACCCGGCCCGGCATTCGCCAACCATTGTTTGCTCAGTATTGTGACGGACGGCGCGTCAGTTGTCCCAACTGGATGAGCCAATGGGGGTCAAAGGATTTGGGGGATCGCGGATTTGCTGCCATTGATATCTTGCGGCGATTCTACGGTTCTGACATTTATTTGCAGCAAGCCGAACAAGTTGCCGGTATTCCCCTGTCGTGGCCGGGCACGCCGCTGCAAACAGGGTCGAGCGGACAGTATGTGCGTGTGATACAAGAGCAGCTCAACCGAATCGGTGACAATTTCCCGGCCATCCCCAAATTACGTGTCGACGGCGTTTTCGGACCGGCAACGCGTGAAGCCGTCGAAACATTTCAGCACATTTTCCATATGCCGTCAGACGGTATTGTCAACTTCGCGACATGGTATCGCATTTCGCACATTTATGTAGCGGTGACGCGCAAAGCGGCGGGATTACCAAGGCACTAGAGCCGTCGAATAGTGAACCGCGCGCATACATGAGGTGCGATAAGAGGTTAACGCCTGCGACATATTCGTATGTTGTGAATTAGTTATGAACTAAACTGAAAATTCCCCTTGAAATCTCCCCATGTTTGTGCTATAATAGAGGCACCACAGAAAGAAAGGGGCTTTGCGCTATGAAAATCGAAATTCACGACCGCAATACCATGAACCCCACCGGTGTGCATGAGTATGCCGAAAAGAAAGTGGGAAAGCTCAATCGCTATTTCCACAAAGACATTGAGGCGCGTGTGGTTATGACCAAAGAGCGCGCACAGCAAAAATGCGAAATCACCATCAATGTTGACGGACTCTACTTTCGCTCAACCGTTGGCACAACTGACATGTATGCATCGGTTGATGCATGTGTCGCGCACATTGAACGGCAAATTCGCAAGCATCGCACTAAGCTTGAGAAACGTCTCAAAGCAATTGAGCCGCACGAAGATTATGATTTGGCTGTTGATGATAGTGACGCATTCAGCGTGCTGCGGCGCAAGACGTTCAACATGAAGCCAATGACATCAGAGGAAGCCATTTTGCAAATGCAGCTGTTGTCGCACGCTTTCTTTATGTTCCGCGACAGTGACAGCGGCGGAGCGGTGTCGGTCGTGTACAGCCGTAACGACGGCGGATACGGCGTCATTTCTGAGGCATAATAGAGGAGTAACGTATGAGATGTCCCTTTTGTAGTTTTGCTGAGAGCAAAGTCATTGATACACGCCCCAACGAAGAAAATGAGACCATTCGGCGGCGGCGTGAGTGTTTGTCATGTATGCGGCGGTTTACGACGTATGAAACCATTGAGCAAATTCCGTTGCTCGTCGTCAAGAAAGACGGCACACGGCAAGCCTTTGACCGCAACAAAGTGCTCAATTCGCTGATTCAGGCGTGCGACAAGCGAACCATCACGCTGCAAGAGCAAGAGCAAATGATTGATGAAGTTGAGCAAAAACTGCAAAATGAGCTGACGCGCGAGGTTACCAGCCGCCGTATCGGCATGATGGTTATGGAGCAACTTCGCAGTCGTGATCAAGTAGCCTATGTGCGATTTGCCTCGGTATATCGTCAGTTTACCGATGTCAGCGATTTTGTTGACGAGTTACGGACATTGCTGACGGAAAATAGTTAGGCGGGTTTGCCTGTCATGCGTTTGTGCCTAGTGTACGGCTGCTGTTCGATCGTCTCACACCATGACAAAATATAAATTTCGCTCTGGCCAACCGGCCGTCTACTCGGCTACAATAATTCCCCTGCTTGGTGCGTGTCGGGTTCTTAAAAACCCACATTCCGTTAAAGGGATTCTTATCTCCCGTTGTGGTTTGCAGGCCTCCCGCGCGCTTGCGTGCGGACGTTGGAAGCAGTAAAGCATCGGGGCGGAAACCCACCTGCCATTTGGTGCAGGTTTTTAACGGGCCCGCACGGCCAAAGCGGGGGAATTATTGTAGCCGAGTAGACGGCCGCCAAAAATGGAGTGCGCGTAAACGACACCTCCCTCAAAGAGAAGGATGCGAGAGCGTGTCCCCCTCTGTTCGACCTTTCGCCTATGGTGAAAGCCGATAGTTTCGGAGAAACAGGGGGCGTATTATACATACTAAGACATTAAAAAGGACGGCTTACGCCGTCCTTAATATTTACTCTTCGTCGTCTAAATCCTCATCCTCTTCTTCCAATCGCGTCATAAACACCTCATATACGCGCTGCATCTCATCCTCTTCTTCAATGGTGGCAAGAATTTGCTCATCCTCTTCTTCCTCGACGCGCAAAATGAAAATCTCCACTTCTTCGCTGTCGGGATCATTGTCGGCGGACGTAAAAGCCATATACTCGATATCGTCCACGATAGCTGTGTCCAAATACTCTAATTCAATCTCATTGCCATCTTCGTCCTCAATGGTGACAAAGGTACTGCCAAAATCTTCGCTCATCGTTGTATCTCCTTTTCATATGCACTATATGCGTTGCCAAATTCGTCCTCAACCCATGTGGTCACGTCATACCCTGTAAACTTTTGTGCGGTTTCGCGCTGGATAACGGTGGCGATGCCTGCATTGATGATCAGTCGCCGACACATGGGACAGGAAGACGTGCCGGGTACAGGTTCGCCCGTCGCAGGATCTACACAAACTGAATACATTATCGCGCCCAACATTTGCTCACGACTGGCCGCAACAATGGCGTTAGCCTCGGCGTGTACACCGCGGCATATTTCATAACGTTCGCCCCGCGGAATTTTCAACTCATCCCGCAAGCATGCGCCATGCTCATTACAGTTGATGCGTCCACGCGGCGCGCCGTTATAGCCGGTTGCGATAATTACATCGTTTTTGACAATAATCGAACCAAAATGCCGGCGTAAGCAAGTGCTACGCTTGGCAACTGTCTGTGCGATGTCGAGGTAGTAGTTGTGCTTGTCGGGTCTTGACATTATGCCAATTTCGCCGTGCTCACTTTAATGCCCGGGCCCATTGTTGAGGCGACGACACAACTCTTGATATACTGTCCTTTTGCCGCTGCCGGCTTGGCTTTGATGACAGCGCCCATCAGTGTGTTAAAATTATCGGCGAGCTTTTCAGCGCCGAATGATATTTTTCCGATAGGGCAGTGGATGATATTGGTCTTGTCTAAACGATATTCGACTTTACCGGCTTTGATGTCATTGATGGCTTTGGTCACATCTGCCGAGACTGTACCGGCTTTTGGGTTTGGCATCAAGCCTTTAGGGCCCAGTACTTTACCCAGTTTACCGACCGTGCCCATCATATCGGGTGTTGCCACTACGATGTCAAAGTCGAAAAAGTTTTCCTTCAGAATTCTGTCGGCCAACTCGTCGCCACCGACAATGTCTGCACCTGCCGCTTCGGCTTCGCGCACTTTTTCGCCTTTGGCGAATACCAACACGCGCAGCACTTTACCTGTACCGTGTGGCAAGACAACGCTGCCGCGCACTTGCTGGTCGGCGTGGCGTGAGTCAACGCCCAATTTAACATGCAGTTCAACAGTTTCGTCAAACTTTGCTTTGGCTGTTTTCAATGCCAACTCAAAAGCCTCGGTCGGCTCGTATTGCACTGTGCGATCCACTAACTTCGCACTGTCAACGTATTTTTTACCACGAAACATATACTCTACCTCCCTTAACCTTCGACTTCAATGCCCATGCTGCGCGCCGTGCCTGCAATCATGCGGGCGGCGGCATCAACATCGTTGGCGTTGAGGTCGGCCATTTTTGTTTCAGCAATTTTTTTGGCGTCGTCCATTGTGATTTTGCCCACTTTTTCAGTGTTGGGACGACCTGACGCTTTGTCAAGCCCGGCTGCTTTTTTAATCAGAACAGGTGCGGGCGGCGTTTTGGTGATAAAGCTGAATGAACGGTCGGCGTAGACCGTGATGACAACGGGGATAATCATACCCATGTCGTTCTTGGTGCGCTCGTTGAAATCTTTAGTAAAAGCAACGATATTAACACCGTGCTGACCTAATGCCGGGCCAACGGGCGGCGCGGGCGTCGCTTTGCCCGCCGGAATCTGCAGCTTAATGTAGCCTGCTATTTTTTGTGCCATGGTGTGTCACCTCAGTTAATATTTAGTTGGTTTTGGACAAACCCATGCCCCTACGGGGACGCCCCCTTTCCAAAAGTGGGGGGGAGCGTGTCCTCTTTGCCCCCTTTGAAAGGAGGTACTCGCTCTACGTCGTAGCCAATTCTACTTGATCAAACTCCACTTCCACAGGTGTTTCGCGTCCGAACATGGATACCAGTACGCGAACCTTGTTGCGGCTCATAGAAATCTCGTCAACAAGGCCGAAATAGCCGTCTAGCGGACCATCGGTAATGCGCACATTGTCGCCCTCTTTATATTCAAGGACAATTTCGTGCGTTTCGATGCCCAGACTGCGTATCTCTGCTTCAGTGAGGGGAATGGGTTTAGACGCCGGACCGACAAAGCTGGTTACGCCGCGTGTGTTGCGGACAACGTGCCAACTCTCGTCAGTCAAAATCATTTTGACAAACAGATAGCCTTGATATTTTTTGCGCTCGACTGTCTTTTTCTCGGAATTTACAATTTCCGTGACGGTTTCCATCGGAATACGCGTTTCTAAAATCAAATCGCCCATCCCGCGGGTCGCCACCGTTTTTTCAAGAGTCGCCGCCGCAGTGTTTTCATAGCCGGAGTACGTGTGCACAACATACCATTTTGCCGACTCATTTGTACCTTGCCGCGCCATCAGAACCGCAAAATCCATTCAATGGCGTTTTCCCACACCAAGTCAATCGCGCCGATAATCACGCCGACGATTAACATCATGAGAAGCACGATGCCGGTGTTATTGATGACTTGCGGCAGCGTGGGCCATGTGACCTTTTTCAGTTCGGAGCGCATTTCGCGAAACCATTTGCCAACGCGGCTCAAGAGGCCGACTTTCTTTGTTTCAGACATACGTCACCTACCTACTTCGTTTCTTTATGGGGTGTGTGCTTGCGGCAGAAACGGCAGTATTTGCTCATTTCAATCCGGTCGGGGTCATTTTTCTTGTTTTTCTTTGTGTCATAGTTGCGCTGTTTGCACGCAGAACAACAGAGTGTGATTTTCTCACGCATTGTCGGCACCTCCTTAATTATTTGGCGCATCGTGTCACAAAAATTCGCAGCACTTCGCCATGCCTCCCTGCGTCTCTTTACAATTATAGGTATCCTTTTTTATGCACGAAAAAAGAGCCTATTGGCAGGTAACGAAAAGTGTATCATGAATGCAAATGCTTGTCAAGTCCTGTAACGCAAAATTTTCTTGACAAATCGCACTATGCATATTATTATTGACGCAAGATGCATTGCCTAATTTGATTTTTTAGGAAGTCTTGCAAATGAAACGTATAACGAAAACATGAATAGTTCACTACGGTTGGGGGCGGCATCAAATGGGAGATAACTTTATTGATGGTCAGTTTAGACAAAGCGTTGCTGTCCTCAATCAACGATGGCATGGGATAAACGCTCTTAGTTTCAGTTTTTAGATCGTGAGGTGATTTTCGTGAAATATACGCTATTATCAGTGGTCGCGCTATGTTTTTTAATGATGCTATTCGCCTGCGCCGAGCATTGATTTTATAGAAGATGCCGATATGCATTCAGCCTAAGCGATTACTAGACAGCACAGTCAGAGCAGGCAAAGAAAATAACCTCTCCAAGAGCGCGGCACACCCCGCGCTCTTTTTGTGTAACCAAAAATTTGCTTGTTTTTGTATGTAAATTGGTGTATACTATATAGGTGTGTGTATGAACGCACTGTAATGGAGGACAAATATAATGAAATTACTTACTGCCATTTTTGGCAATCATAGCAGCCGCGAGCTCAAACGCATAATGCCGATTGTCGACGCTGTTGAAGCGCTTGAACCTGAAATACAAAAGCTGTCAGATGCCGAATTGCGCGCAAAAACCGACGAATTTAAGCAACGCATTCAAGATGGCGAAACAACTGACCAACTGTTGCCGGAGGCCTTTGCCGTTTGTCGTGAGGCGTCGGTGCGAGTGCTGGGGAAGCGGCACTTCCGTGTGCAAATTATCGGTGGTATTGTGCTGCATCAAGGCCGCATCGCCGAGATGAAAACGGGTGAGGGCAAGACGTTGCTGGCAACGCTGCCGGTTTATCTCAACGCTTTGACAGGTGATGGCGTGCATGTTGTTACCGTCAACGATTATTTGGCAAAATTTCAAGGCGAAGACATGGGTAGGCTCTACCGCTTCCTTGGGCTGGAAATTGGCTTGATTATCCACGGCGTGAGTAACGACGATCGTAAGAAAGCGTATCTGGCCGATGTTACTTATGGCACAAATAACGAATTCGGCTTCGATTACCTGCGCGACAACATGGCCATTTATAAGGACAACATGGTGCAGCGCGGCCATGCTTTCGCCGTCGTTGACGAAGTTGACTCAATTTTAGTTGACGAAGCGCGTACGCCGTTGATTATCAGCGGGCAGGGCGAGAAATCGACGATATTATATGAGCAGGCGGACAGATTCGCCGCCGGGTTGCGCAAATTCACTGTCGTCAAACTCGAAAGCAAAGAAGAGCACGACGATATGGATGGTGACTATATCGTAGATGAAAAAGCCCGTACGGCTACGCTGACCCCGAGCGGCATCGCCAAAGCCGAAAAGAAGTTTGATGTCGAAAATCTCAACGACGGCGAAAACACCACGCTGCTGCACCATATCAACATGGCCATTCGTGCCCGCGGTGTCATGCGCCGCGACACCGACTACGTCGTCAAAGACGGCGAAGTTATCATTGTTGATGAATTTACAGGCCGCCTGATGTTTGGACGCCGCTACTCCGAGGGGCTGCACCAAGCCATTGAAGCCAAAGAGGGCGTTAAAGTTGAACACGAGAGCAAGACATTGGCGACCATTACCTTCCAAAATTATTTCCGTCTCTACCGCAAGCTGTCGGGCATGACGGGCACGGCATTGACCGAGGCCGAGGAATTTCAGCAAATTTACAAGCTTGATGTCATTGAAATCCCCACCAACAAACCCATGATTCGCCAAGATATGTCTGATGCTATCTACAAAAATCAAGCCGGAAAATTGCGTGCCATCATTGCGCAGATTGAAGAATGCCACGCCAAAGGACAGCCTGTTTTGGTCGGTACCGTCAGTATTGAGAAAAGTGAAATTGTCGCCAAAGCCTTGAAACAGCGCGGCATCAAACATGTTGTCCTCAACGCCAAGCACCACGAAAAAGAGGCTGAAATCGTCGCCCAGGCCGGCCATTACGGCGCTGTTACAATTGCCACCAATATGGCGGGTCGTGGTACCGATATTATTTTGGGCGGCAACAGCGAGTATTCGGCGCGTGCCGATTTGCGAAAAGAATTGACTAAATTAAATCTGCCCGAGGAAGTTTACATTGAGGCGACAGGTTTTGCCGAAACCGACAACGAAGACATCCTCAAAGCCCGCGGCTATTACCAAGAACGGCTGGAGTTCCACAAGGAAGATATGAAAGACGCCGCCGAGCAAGTTTGCAAAGCCGGCGGGCTGTTTATCATCGGTACCGAGCGGCATGAAAGCCGCCGTATCGACAACCAATTGCGCGGCCGTGCCGGCCGTCAAGGTGACGCGGGCGCGTCAAGGTTTTATCTGGCGATGGATGATGACCTCATGCGCCTTTTCGGCGGTGAACGCATGGGCTCGATTATGGAACGCTTTGGCTTCGATGAGGACACGCCGATTGAGCAAAAAATGATTTCCAATCGCTTGGAAAATGCGCAAAAAACCGTCGAATCGCGCAACTTCCAAACGCGGAAACACGTACTTGAGTACGATGATGTCATGAACCGCCAGCGCGAAATCATCTATGATCAGCGTAAAAAAGTGCTCGACGGGGAAGATCTGCGTGGCAATATGGAAACCATGACACGTGACTGGATTGAGAGGCAGTGTCAAATCCATGTTGCGTCGAGCGGCTATTTTGACAGCGGGGAGGAATTATCGCTGACATTATTGCAATTTGACAACGTTGTCTACAAAAAAGGCGCGGTGACAATGGAGCAATTTGACCTCAACCGCGATGGTGCCGCAGATGTTGCCGAAGTTGTGACCGAAGCGGCGATGGCGGCCTATGCTGCCAAAGAAGAACGCCTGACGCCGCAGCTGATGCGTGAATTAGAGCGTGTCGTACTGCTCAAAACAGTTGATCGCCATTGGATGGATCACATCGACGCTATGGACGAGTTGCGCAAAGGTATCGGCTTGCGCGCCTATGCCCAAACTGATCCCATCGTGGCGTACAAAAACGAAGGCTTCGAGATGTTCGATGGCATGATAAACGCCATCCGCGAGGATGTCGTGCGTTCGGTATTTACGGCAGAGCTGCGTACGCCCGAAGCCCCAAAGCGTGAGCAAGTCGCCAAGGTTACCGGTGAAAGCCTTGGCGGTGACAGCAAAAAACCAAAGGGCACAACGGTACGCAAATCACAAAAAATCGGCCCCAACGACCCTTGTCCCTGCGGTAGCGGTCAGAAATATAAGAAGTGCTGTAAATCAGTAGAGCAATAATGTAGGGGCAGTGCGCCGCTTGCACAAGTAAGAATAAATAATGGGGTGTAGAAAGTCTACGCCCTACACCAATCGGAGGTATCATCATATGTTTTTATTTTGGGAGCACCCCATTGGCTTATTGCTGATGCTTGTATCGGCGGTTTTGGCCGGTGCGGCGCAGCTCGGTGTCCACCGTGCGTACAACAAGTATGCAAAAGTACCAACCCGCGGCAATCGCACGGGTGCTGAAGTGGCGGCTGACATCGTCGCTGGCACTGATGTCAGAGTCACGCGCAGCAGTCACGGGCATTTGAGTGACCATTACGACCCACGCAGTAACACCATTGCGTTGTCTAATGAGGTGTATGACGGCACAAGCGTCGCCGCGTTAGGCATTGCAGCACATGAGGCTGGGCATGCATTGCAGCATAGCAGTGGTTATGTTCCCATTACGTTGCGCAACGGCATTTTGCCGCTGGCGCGACTTGGGTCAATGGCCTCAATGCCGTTGATTATTGCCGGTATATTTTTCGGTGTCGGCTTTGAGTGGCTCATCAACTTGGGCATTGTCTTCTTTATCACCACCCTGGCATTCCAACTGGTGACATTGCCGGTCGAGTTTAATGCGTCAAGTCGCGCTGTGCGCATTCTGTGTGCTGATGGCTATTTGCAGCCCGATGAATTGGCTGGAGCCAAAGCCGTCCTCCGTGCCGCTGCTATGACATATGTCGCCGCTATCGCTGTCGCTATATTGCAACTGATACGGTTATTGCTAATGGCCAACCGCAGGAGATAACGATGGATACAATCGAGATCATAGGCCTTATCGGCGGCATTTTCGTCGTCGCCGCCTTTTTATTTACCAAGGAGCGTCCCATCCGAATTGTAAGTAGCTTTGCTGCCGTGATTTTCATCATCTACGGCATCCTTGCCGGCGCGTGGAGTATCTGGATACTGAACTCGGTGTTGTTGGTCATCCAAACAGTCCGACTGGTTCGGTTGCATATTGAAGACAAAAGGAGCAAAAACCCGTAAGGCGAACTGCGCCCGCATACCAAAAAAATCCGTATATATACAAATAACACCCAACCGCCTGACTGTCGTGTCGAGCGGTTGGGTGTCTGCATATGATAGTACATAAGCGTGTGGAGGTGGCCTCATGACATTCGCCATCGTCGGCGGCGATGCCCGTCAAGTCAAACTGGCGCAAATTTTAGCCGAACAGTATACCGTGTTGGCATTTGGGTTGGACGAAATGCCGCCCGTGTCGCCTGTCATATACACGCAATCTTTGCAAGAATGTGTCAACCAAACCGTTGACTGCGTTGTATTGCCCATCCCACTGACAACCTGTGACGGCTTACTCAACATGCCACTCATGGCGCGCGCGCTGCCTGTTGAGCATCTGCTCAACGCTATGACAGCCGGGCAAATTATTGCTGCCGGCATTATTCCGCAGGAATTCATGCAAGCCGCCAAAGCCAAAGGCGTTCATGTCAGTGATTATGCTAAGCGTGAAGAACTCGCCGTTACAAATGCCGTGCCGACTGCCGAAGCCGCGTTGCAAATCGCCATGGAGCGAATGACTATTACCATCGATGGCTGCAAAGCTCTCGTCATCGGCTACGGCCGTATCGGAAAAATCTTAGCGCGGCAACTTGCCGCGCTCGGCGCAAACGTCAGCGTCTCGGCGCGAAAATTGTCCGACATGACATGGATAACGGTCAGTGGATTCCGCGCGCTGCACACCGTGCAATTAACGCCGTACGTTGGTGAATTTGACGTTATTTTTAACACCGTGCCGTATGCTGTTATGGACGAGACCGACATCAAACAAACGCAGGCCCCCTGTTTGCTCATCGACCTGGCCAGCGCACCGGGCGGCATTGATATTGACGCCGCTAAACGCAATGGGCGGCAATGTATTTGGGCACTTGCATTGCCCGGCAAACATTCACCCGATACGGCGGCATGGAACTTAAGCCGAACACTGCATTATATTATAGATGAAATGAGGGTTGAAGTATGAGCCGAATCGGGTGGGCAGTCTGCGGGTCGTTTTGTACGCTGGCAGGCATTTTGCCGGTCATTGAACAGTTGGTAAGTGCGGGGCACGAAGTAACGCCCATTTTATCCGAAGCTGTACGGGATACCGACACGCGCTTTATCCGTGCTGAGGCATTTCGCGCAACCATCGAGTGCACGTGTGGGCATAGAGCGATTGATTCTCTGGTAACCGCCGAGCCTATCGGCCCGCGCAAACTTTTTGATGCCATTGTCGTTGCGCCCTGCACCGGCAACACTTTGGCAAAACTGGCAAACGGCATTTCCGACGGTACGGTAACATTGGCTTGCAAGGCACATTTGCGCAATGGACGCCCACTTATAATCGCTGTGTCGACGAATGATGCGCTGGCAGCCAACGCTACTAATTTGGGGCAGCTTTTGGCGCGGCGGCACGTCTATTTTGTGCCGCTTGGCCAAGACGATCCGCCGGAAAAACCTTGCTCTTGCGTTGCCGACTTCACAAAAATTCCCGAAACGATCAACGATGCCCTTCGCGGCGAACAAGCACAGCCGCTGTTGGTGTAGGTATGCAGCTCTCTGTGGTCAATGCGGCGGGAATGGATGGTTAACCCGATACCTGTCAAAAAATTATTCATGAGTGTTCAAACACACCCTTGCCCTCCACATCATTCTATGATATAATTCGACAAAACAACAGATTGCGGGTGAAGAAACATGGTCGCGAAAATTTCAACGCTCGGTGTGCAAGGCATTCACGGCTACCGTATTGACGTCGAATGCTTTTTGTCGGGCGGATTGCCTAACTTCGACGTCGTCGGATTGCCCGATGCTGCCGTCAAAGAGTCACGTGAACGCATCCGTGCCGCTGCGCGCTGTTGCGGCTATGATTTCCCTGCGCGCCGCATCGTTATGAACCTCGCCCCCGCCGACACTAAGAAAAGCGGTTCGCTCTACGACCTGCCCATGTTGCTCAGCTTACTGCAATGTCAAGATGTCATTGGTGAACTCCCCGATAACGTCTACTTTTTGGGGGAGTTGTCACTTGAAGGACAACTGAGAGGCGGGCAGGGCGTATTGCCAATGGCGATGGCGTGCCCTAAGGGTGCAAGCTTATTTGTACCGACGTCAAACGCCGCCGAGGCCGCGCTCTGTCGCCATTTGAAAGTCTACGCCGCCAATCATGTGCGGCAAATCATTGACCATCTCAACGACGAAAAATATATTCCGCCCTATATCCCTAGTGAAGCGATTGCCGATGATGACAGTGCTGTTTTCGTGCCGGATTTTGCCGATGTGCGCGGCCAAGAAGCCGCTAAACGTGCGTTAGAAATCGCGGCAGCCGGCGGGCACAGCGTTTTATTGGAAGGGCCGCCCGGCGCGGGCAAGTCAATGCTGACGACACGCCTGCCGTCCATTTTACCGCCGCTGAGCTATCAAGAAGCCCTTGAGGTCACAGCAATCTATTCCGTCGCCGGACGTCTGCCCGACGGCAAGCCCATCCTGCACAACCGCCCTTTCCGTTCACCGCATCATACAAGCAGTGATGTCAGCTTGGTTGGCGGTGGCACGTACCCCAAGCCCGGCGAAATCTCACTCGCTCACCACGGCGTGCTGTTTTTAGATGAATTGCCCGAATTCTCTCGCTCGGCACTGGAAGTTCTGCGACAACCGCTCGAAAGCGGCGTGGCGCACATTTCGCGTATCAGCAGTTCACTGAGCTATCCCTGTCGTTTTATGCTTGCTGCGGCAATGAATCCTTGCCCCTGCGGTTTCTACGGCTTTGAAAATGACAAATGCACCTGCTCGCAGCGCAAAATAGAAGTTTATCGCGGCCGCATCTCAGGGCCATTGCTCGATAGACTGGATTTGCGTATTCCCGTGCCACCGGTCAAGTTTGACGAGTTGCAGCAAGTCCGCCCCGCCGAATCCTCGGCCGCTGTCCGTGAACGTGTGGTAGCGGCGCGCGAATGCCAACGCATACGCTTCAACGGAAAAGCCATGACAAACAGCTTGCTCGAAGGCCAGCAATTGCGCAAAGAATGCGCGCTGGAAGAAGACGCAAAAGCATTGTTGCGCAACGCATTCCAGCGCTTCCGGCTATCCGGCCGTAGTCATGCAAGAATTCTGCGTGTCGCCCGCACCATCGCCGACCTCGACGGTGCCGAACGCATAGATAAGCGGCATCTCGCCGAATCATTGCAGTTTAGGGGCTGGGGCGAAAGAGCCGCTGTACATGAGGCGTGACAAGGGCGGCGAGATAGAGACTAGATGCGAATAACCCCATAAGACATGACTTGACTTTGTCTTATGGGGTTATTCGTGTTGAAAGTGTTTATGCGATTGGCTATTTGTATAGTCTTCATTCCTGCATCTTTTTACCATTGCTCTTATTTTACTTCGAACTTATATCCCACGCCCCAAACTGTCTTTAATGCCCACTGTTCGCTCGCGCCCTCTAGTTTTTCTCGCAAGCGTTTGATATGCACATCTACCGTGCGTGAGTCGCCAAAGTAGTCGAACCCCCAAATACCGTCAAGCAGCTGCGTGCGCGTAAACACACGGTTGGGCGAGGAAGCCAGGAAACGCAACAGCTCCAACTCTTTGGGCGGTACGTCAATCAATACGCCCTTGATTTTTAATTCAAAGGAGTTCATGTCAATGTACAGGTTATCGAACTCAATCGGCTTGCCGTCGGCGTTTGGCGACGAGCGCCGCAATACCGCGCGGACACGCGCCAACAGCTCTTTGGCGTCAAACGGTTTGGTAATGTAGTCGTCGGCACCCAGCTCCAACCCTTTGACCTTGTCGTAGCTTTCACCTTTGGCTGTCAGCATAATAACAGGTGCCTGGCTGGTTTCCCGTATTTCGCGGCAAATATCCCAGCCGTCCCGCTCAGGCAGCATGATGTCGAGCAGCACAAGGTCGGGCGTTAAGTCATAGAATGCGTCCAATCCCAATTTGCCGTCTTGTGCAACGTCGACTTGATAGTGCTCTTTTTCCAGATAAAGCCGTATCAGTTGTGCGATGTTGGTGTCGTCCTCAATGATAAGAATACGTGTTGACATAGTTTATGTCCTCCCCCGAATGTCTTCGCCACAAAAAGCTAATGAAGAATACAGCCCGCGTAAACGGCTTACAAGTGATGCCGGATATCGTGCAGCAAGCTCCTCAGGCTTTAAATTGGTATTGATTACTGTAGGCTTATAAAGGCGTGAGTTTATCAAAGTGTATAGTGCCGACTGTGAAAATGCCGTGTTCATTTCCGTTCCCAAGTCATCTAAAATAAGCAAGTCACAACCTAAATACTTCGCGCTGCCTTGTGCGGTATCTTGGTTGTTAAACTTCTCGCGTTCCATCATCGCGATAATTGACACCGCCGTGTCGTATACTACCGAAAACCCTTTGCTGGTGACAACGCCGCCAATCGCGGCGGATAAAAATGTCTTGCCAAGCCCCGGGGCGCCCGTCATTAGAATATTGCCTGATTTCAGAGAAAAGCTTTCAGCATAGTCACGGCAATACGCTAAATTTGCCTGCGCAAGTTTACGAGGGATCTGCCCGTCGCTGTCGCGCGCATCATTATATAAGTCAAGTCGAAACGTCTCAAATGTTTGCCCATGCAAGTCGAGCATGGTTGAAAGCCGCTCTTTCTCCAATTGAGCTGACAAGGCTACCAAACAGCGGCAAGGTTTGCCGTTGACATAGCCGTCGTCTTGACACTCGGCGCAATAAATAACGGTGTCAAGTACGTCCTCAGCGTATCCGTGTTGATGCAGCAGAGTGCGCCGCTTATCTTTGAGTAAAAAGTACTCTTGCCGCAAGGTCTCTGTTTCGGCAATTTGTCCACTGAGCGGAAACAATCGTGCCACAGTGCGCGCCAGCGCGCTGTCGATGGATTTTAACTCATGGATATCTTGATACAATTGCTGGCGCCGCTCAAACAGGACAGCTTCGTCGCGCTGTTGACGCGCTTTTATTTGCATGAGTGCAGTATTAAGCATATTTAACCCTCTGTATTATACTTTTCAAGAATATCATTCATTGACCATTTGCGTGCCGCATGGTTCGGTAATTTGTGCGGCGTGGCAGGCATGGTTTTGGTCGGCTTGTCACCTTGCTCCACGGCCTCCTGTGTCAGCAAGCCCTTATCGTACCAGCTCCGCAAAATCGTGTCGATGTATTTCCACTCCAACCGTCCGCAACGCATAACAGTGCGGTCGTAAGCCAAGTAAATCAACTCCGGTGTAAAGCCCAACTCGGCCCAATGATTTATGTATTTGCTCTCGGATGCTGTAGGTTGTCGTCCGCTAATTTGCAGTACACGGGCGATTTGTACAGCAATATCGCGCCGTTTCTCCTGGTCTTCTAGCCAGCCGACAGCCAACTCGGCGGTCAAAAGCCCGTGCTTTTCCCATTGTACGGCCGTCTTTTCAATGCTTCGCATGGATGGTGGCTTGCCATGCCCGAAACGCCGTATCTGTTCGTCGATACAATACACAACGAGCAAACTGATGACCTCAGCGGGCAACCCAAGCCACTGATAAAGCCCCAACAGCACTTTCAATTCGTGCGGCGAGAGAACTTTGCCCAGTTTGCGTGACACATCTTCAACGAGCTGTTTAAATGTATTGTCGTCATTTAGATTATCGGTAATGTCGCTCGGTGTATACTCGGGAGCTTTGTCCTGTTGTAAGGCGCGTGTCGCCGCGCCTTCTGGGGCGGCCAAATCCAGTTTTTGCAACTGATTGAGCGTTTTTTTCACTTGCTCAGCAGAGAGGGCCAGTTCACTGCAGGCTGCAGCACTGTCCAGCTGTCCGCCGTTTAACTGCATATGAAAATAGAGCAAAGCCGCCGTGCCGTTCTGGGCGCTAATCAAGGCTCGTGCCGCCCGAATGGGCAATATGATATGAGAAGGTGTTGTGATTTGCCAACGTTCCATGATTACACTCCAAAAAACTTCCGTGCATTTGCTGTTGTCACTGTGGAAACTTCCTCGGGTGAGCGTCCAAACCATTGCGCCAAAACGGCGACGCTCTCAGATAACATCGTTGAATCATTGCGCTTGCCGCGCTGCGATTGCGGCGCCATGTACGGGCAGTCGGTCTCTAACATAATATTGTCCAACCCCATGACCACTGCCGCTTGACGCAAGTGCTCAACCTTGGGATACGTAATGTTGGGCGTAAATGAAACCACGCGCCCACGTTGCCGCAGGGCTGCTGCCATATCAGCCGATCCGCTATAGCAGTGGAACACCATCGGCACATCGGGGAAGTCGTTGGTCATGGAAAGGCTGTCGGCACAAGCGTCACGGGCATGAATAATGGCGGGCAAGCCCACTTCTCGCGCCAAAATGAGCTGTCGGTGAAATGCCGTTTGTTGCGCCTCGCGCGGCGCAAGATTTCGAAAATAATCAAGCCCACATTCGCCGATAGCTTTGACCTTCGGGTGACGCGCCATCAAACGCAGTGCCTCAATGGCAGTATCGTCCAATGTTTCGGCGTCATGCGGGTGTACACCCACCGCCGCATACACGTGCGAAAACATCTCGGCCAATTCAATGGACGCTTGACTTGACGCCACATCATATCCCACGTTAATAACAGCCTCAACGCCATGCTTGGACAACGAGGCGAGCAAGTTGTCACGATCGCTGTTAAACTGCTTATGATTGTAATGCGCGTGGGTGTCAATCAGCGTCATTGCGGCGCACCGCCCTTGGACTGCGGTTTATTGGTGCTGGGCGCCTTCGGTGCGTTAGGACTATCATTACGCCCTGAGTGGCCCTCTTTCGGCAAAGGCAATGTATGCGCAGTTGACTTTTCTCTTGTGCGCGGCTCGTTTTCTTGGCGCGGCTTATTTCGGTTGTTGCGAGGACTGGCGTTCTCTTTACCCTCTTTTGCAAAAGAGGGTGCGTCATCAGACGCGGATGGTTTTCCTCTTAGCTGTGTGGGCGTGCCTCCCTCAGTATTGTCTTTTGATGCTTGTGGCTTTTCTTCTTGTCCATGTTTGCCGCAATGCCCGCCTTTCCCCTCGCCGCCTTTGACGCGGCAGATATCGCAACACTTGAACATGCGCTCATCGTGGTCGCCCTTGTCCATCAACACTTTGACGCGCTCACGCAATAGGTTGACGTCCTTGACAACGCCCAATCCGTCAGGCGTTTCGACCCGCGCGCCAACGGGCGGCGAATTTTTGCGCAAATCGGCATATGCCACTTGCTCGTGCTTTAAGCAGCACATCAAGCGGCCGCAAACGCCGGAAATCTTGGCGGGGTTGAGCGGCAAGCCCTGCTCTTTTGCCATTTTAATTGACACCGGCACAAATTCAGATTTCATCACTGAGCAACAGGTCGGGCGGCCGCACACGCCTAAACCGCCGACAAGCTGTGCTTCGTCGCGTACGCCGATTTGCCGCAGTTCAATACGCCGGTGGAAGAGCGACGCCAGATCGCGCACTAAGGCACGGAAATCAACACGCTCTTCGGCGGTGAAGAAGAAAATCAATTTACTGCCGTCAAACGTATAGTCGGCGGCAACCAGTTTCATGTCAAGTTTATGCTCGGCAATCTTTTGCTGTGCGATGTTGAAGGCTTCTTTTTCGCGCGTCAGCAATTCTTGCTGCGTTTGCTTATCGCGCGTGGTGGCAATGCGCAGCACCGGCTTGAGTGGTTGCGGCACTTTGCTTGGCTCCATTTGCAGAATGTCAGTATGACAAATGCCAATTTCCGGCCCATTTTGCGTGTCAACAATGACAGTATCGCCCTTTTTAACGGCAACTTCAGCCGGGTCGAAATAATAGAGCTTACCGAGTTTTTGAAAGTGTACGCCGATGATGTTTAGCATGATTTTCTCCTTTGGTGTAGGGCGTGATGACTTCACCGCGCCGTAATCAGTAAAAGTGTCCGTTGCGTGTAGTGTGTTAGGGTTACGGTGCTCTCCCTATGCCGTTGCTATGTTGGCACATAACGCCGCCAGCACATGTCCATTGCCGACATTGCTGTCCAATGTCGCGCGGGCAGCCTTAACATGTTCTATTATAATGAATAAATCACGATTGGTCAAACCTTTTTGTGCCCAGATATATGCCAACAAGCACTCCAAATATTGGCACAGCTCAATTCGTGGCAATTTTTCAACTGACAATAGTTGCTTCAACAAAGCCAATTCATTGCCCAACGCCGCGTACACAGACTCCGCCCAAACCGTTGCCGCTTCATTTTGTATGCCCAATTCCCGGCTTCTCATCGTTGTAATTTGCAATCGCGACCGCACCGTTGGCAACAACGCGTCTTGACTGCGGCAGAGCAGCAAAAAGAGGCAAGGCGTGGGCGGTTCCTCGAGCAGTGAGAGCAAAGCGTTTTGTGCCGCTTGATTCATGCGGTCGGCATGGGGCATGATAAAGACATGTTGTGCGGCTTCGTTGGGCAAATAATGTGCTGTTTGTCGCCAGGCACGCACCAAATCAACAGTAATATCCTTACCCTGATTGTCTAAAATATGACAATCAGGGTGCACCTTCGGATCTTTATCCGTCGGCGCAAGGGCTTGGCATCCACGCTGAAGAGCTGCCTGCAGCAGGGCGTCAGCGTCATTGCTAACGAGTAAAATGGCGTGTGACATTAAAATTTATGAAACTCATCAATGCCCAATACAAAAACCGTCGCACCGCCGACGGTGACATTGACGGGCAATGCCGAGTAGAAGCCCGTACCCGCGCCCGTCTCGGCCGTAGTGGGAATAATTTGATGGCGTGATGTACTCGATTTGCGGATGATGTCAATGGCACCTTCCAGCTTTTCTTCCTCTACGCCCATAATGAGTGTGACGTTGCCCACCTGCAAAAATCCGCCGGTGGTTGCCAGCTTAGTAACAGGGTAGCCGCCTTGCGTGAGGTTGTGAATTACGGCATGTGCATCATCGTGATTGACGATGGCCAGGACTAATTTCATAAAAGTTCCTCCTCGTGTATTGGTAATGAATGTGGGAAATGGGTTACATTTTTAATTCTATTTTCTGTGGCTTTAATGTTGCATTGTTGCAATGCGTCAAGTGCTGCCAAATCGTCTCCCGGCGTCACAATGCAAATAATATGCTGCGCGTCATACGCCTCGACCCAAAAATTGTAGTGCTCGCGCAATGTTTTAGCTGTCATCTCACCGCATTCAACGGGAGCAACAAGCCGAGTCGGGTCATCGTTCTGCACACCATATTTTGCATTCTGCATGTTTAACACCAATGTCTGCCAATCGGCACGGTGCGTATCGGCGTGAAATCGCGCCATATCCAAGCTTGCCATCAGCAAATACGATGGACTGCTCGTGCCGAAAATCTTGGTCGTCTCTCTCAGTGTATCATACAACGCATCATTTTGGCAAAACAGCACAGCACTTTGCCCCAATGCTCGCAATGTTTTGTGTGCCGAAACAACAAAACAGTCGGCATTTTCAGCGGGAAAGCCCAACCCTGCGTAAGGGAAATGCGCGCCGTGTGCAGCATCGACAAACAATTTTGTGCCATGGCTATGCGCCACATTGGCAAGCGCGGGAATGTCGCAGCATATACCATAGTATGTCGGCGAAGTCACACAGACCAGCTTGCAATTCGGGTGCGCCGCCAATAATTTGTCCAACCCAACCGATGAAATTCGGCCACCATCCCGCGGCAGCACAATCGCTCGCAGTCCTAACAATGTCATCACATGCCCAAACGCTGTATGGGCGCATTCATCCAATATAATGGTATCGCTGCGTGTTGTCATGGCGTACAAAGCCGCCTGGATGCCCTGCGTCGCGCCATTGGTCAAAAATAGGGCATATTTCGTGTTGAAGTCGTTGGCCCACAACGCCTCGGCTTGTCGTATGGGACTGTCGCTGCCCCACGTGTCGCGGTACAAATCGCCACTGAATGGCAATTCGGTGACATCCAGCACCGCATCAATGGCAATGGACCCCTTATGCCCCGGCATATGAAACAGAATGGGCTTGCTGTCGGCATGGGCTTGCAATGTGTTTAATAAAGGGGCTGGCGGCACATTGAGGTTACTGCGCCCTGCGTGATTATTCATAAGCTCTGGGCAACTTTGCATATACAGGATTAACATCTACCTCGACTATTTGCCCAATCTTAACATCAAGCCTTGTCATATCAATGACGGTATGTCCCATACCAACATGCCCGAGGACGGGTATGCGCCGGCCGTTTAGTTTGACAGTAATCTTCTTGCCCGTCAGCCAGCCTTTGATCTCAGACAGCGCGTAACCCAACGCGTCACGAAAGCGATAGCTGTCACGCACTTTTGCCAGGCAGAACCCGTCAGCACCGCCGATGGGCAGAATGGCAATCTTAGTCAGTCGTTTGGTCTTAAAAACACTCGCATAGCCAATCGTCGAGCCTTTGGGCAACTCGCGTATGTCGGAAACGGCACATTGAACCTTGGTTGCCGATGTCAGTCCGCTGTTGTTCAAAACACGCGGCAATCGCCCCGTCAATGCTGAGCCGATGCGTACTGCGTCGTATCGCGTGCCATCGACAAAAAAAAGTGCCGAACTGTTGGCAAGATGCACCATGCCAATGTCGATGTTTTTCGATTTCAAATGTGTCAATACGCTGTCGAATACAGCCTTTTGCGCCAACGTCGGCCTAATCTTGCCGAATGCGGCGGGAAAATGCGCGTAAATACCCTCAATGGTTATGTGAGCTTGCTCGTAAGCAGCGATTATCTTGTTGAACTCGTGCGTGCCGTAGCCGTACCGCCCCATACCGATATCAATTTCAATGTGCGCCCTTGCTTTGACGCCGCGCTCTGTCGCAACGCGGCTGGCGGCTGACAGTGCCTCATCACCGCCAATGGTCAAAATGCACGCCGCGTCAAGCGCGGCAGTTATATCTTGCAATTCGGCCGTCGAGCGCAACAAGAGAATATCGGCCGAATGTCCCGCGTCACGCAATGTTACGGCATCATCGACTTCCGTCACGGCAAAGAAGTCAATCCCCTCCTGTGCCAAAATCTCGGCAATTTCAAGCAAGCCCATGCCGTAGGCGTTGCCCTTTAGCACGGCAATGACGCGGGCGTCACCGGCAAGTTCATGCACACGACGCAAGTTATTGACGATGGCGTTGGTGTTGATGAGGATGTGCTTCATAGTATGTAACCTCGTGAAATTATCTTGTGCAGGGGGGCGCATCCTCCTATAGTTTTTTCCGAACCTTTTGTCCCAGCAAATACACCTTGTTTACCAATGGCTTCAACACACAGTCAAACTCGCCTGCGAACTCGGTAAAGTCGCCGCCAAAGCCCTTTTTAAACCGATACAGCCCGTACAACGGGTTGTTCTCGTCCAGATCACCGGATACGCCGCGAAAATCATAGAGCCGCGCGTCGCGCGCCAATGCCCATTGCATCATGTGCCATTGCAGCAAGTAGCTTGGCATATAGTTGCGATGCGCGGTGTCCGACGCACCGTAGAGATACCACACCTTGTCGCCGTAGCCGATAGCCAACGAACCGGCGACATACTCGCCGTCGATATCTGCCATATACAGCCGTGCGTGCGTGCCCAATTCGTCCAGCATACGCTTAAAATACGCCTCGTTGCGCACGCCGAAGCCGTCGCGTTCGCCTGTTTCGATCATGAGTCTGGAAAATTCGGCAGTTTGAGTATTGTCGACGGTTACTGTTACCTCTTTGCGCTCAGCCAAGCGAATGTTATATCGCCACTTGTGGTGAAAACCGGCCATAACGGTCTCGGCATTTTTATCCGTCAGCGGTAAGCGGAAAACAAACCGCGGCTGGATAGATTCAAAGTTCTTCGATTGTACCGGCAGCTTAAACCCGCACGATTCGGCAATCGCGGCAAACGGGCTGTCGAGCGGCAAATCAGGATCCAGTTTGATGAGATATGCTTTATGTTTTCTTGCAAGTTGCTTAGCATAATTGAGCAGCGCAGTGGTCAGTGCAGTGTCACAAACATCGCAAACCGGCCCGCGGCAGCCGTACGCCAAGGTATACGGTAAGCCCGGTAGTTTGCGAATGAGCAAAGCCATACTGCCGATAATTTTACCGGCATCATTGCGGGCGACAAAAGCGTGCCATTGCCAGTCAGACTTGACCTTGCCCCATGCTCGGGACTGCATAAAATGCCCCTTGGGATGCAACTGGACAAATTGTTCGTATTGGGGTAACATATCATCGGTGACGGGGTGAATGGTCATGAAAATGCTCCTTTAATTAGCAATTAGCTGCAGTGAATTTTTAGAGATAAGCTGTAGAGCAAGGGCTCTGCTCTTACCGCTGTTTCGCAGCGCAGGGTGCGGTAGCCTCAATGCGCTGTACACACGAAATCACAGCACATATAGTGTTGTCACGCATCGTCAAACACTATATATCCCACTCTTACACACCCCTATCATAACACACTCGCAAAAAAAAATCCATGAAAATCCATGCTTGCCAAAAATTTCTTAATCTGCTTTATGTATGTGGACAAGTGGGCAAATTGCACAAAGGGCACGACAACCCCACAAGATGTGGGGTCTATGCCTGCAAAGGTGCTGAATATAGTGGTTGCAGTGGTGTTTTGGCATGACGCAGGAAATTTTGCGCTTTGCCCAAAAGGGTGAAAAAGAACTATCTTTTGTGGTTTTCGAAACTTTTTCAGCACAAAGATAGCCGCTACTCCCGTCAAAATGCCGAAAAGCTACGACAGTGAGCGGCAAACCGCCTCTTGCCAAGACAATAGATTTTGCGTATAATTAACGCACAGTTTACATGTGGGTGCGTATCCGCGTGCAGAAATCGAGCATTACATACGAGCATACAATAATGCAATAAACAAGGAGGAGCGTAACATGAAAAAAGTCTTAGGCTTACTGCTGGCGGCTGTGATGGTACTCGGGCTGAGTGCCGGATTGACCGGTTGCAACTGGGGCGGCGAACCGCCTGAGCGTGAGCACACACCTGAACCGGATTATATTGATGAGGTCGATGTGCTGTACGATGACACCCGTTACGGCGACGAGTTCCGTCCATGGACGCATGAAGACGGCTCAATGGTATATAACTCGTACTTTGTCCAAGGCATGAAAATCAACGAGTTGGAGCACGATTACGAACATCGCGTCACCACAATGATGACCGTCAACTGGGAGTTCATTTTGGATTTACAGCGCACTGCGCCGCACCATCAATTTATTGCCACCAACGCGTGGGAATCAACTTTTGAGCACGGCGAAGTTACCATCCAAACGGTCGCGCTCGGCGAACATACTAACATGCTTGCCACCGGCGTTATGGCGGGTGATCCGCCTGACATCGTGCCCTCCAACGAGCAAAACTTCCCGCTTTGGCCGGCACGCCGCTTGACCTATGACCTCAGAAACTTTAGAGCGGATTTGGGCTTAGGCCGCGACGACATTTTTGACTTTGAGCTGATGGAACAATTCTCCTGGGCAGGCACAACGCCGTGGGCCATCGTCAACGGCCGTGCCGTTACCGGCTTTGAAGATAGTATCTTCTACACCGTATATAACAAAACGCTCTTCGACGAGCGCGGTGTCGTTACACCGTTTGAACACTGGGAAAATGGAAACTGGAACTGGTCACAATTCGTGCAAACAGCGCGTGACATGACGACAGAAGGTGGCTTTGGCTTTACCGGCTGGGGGCTGCTGCCGCAAAATGGTCCTTTCCCCATGGTAGAAACTGTCGATGGCGGACAAGTCGAACTGACCATCCGCGATCCCCGTTACATTACATGGCTGACCGAAGTCGCCAACCTCTATCAAGAAGTCGGCGGCGCACGTAACGACTGGGAACTGCAAAATTGGCCGACGCACATCCAAGGTGGCATTGACGCCATGGTCTTTACCAACATCAACCGCTTTGTCGGTATGCGGCAAGAGATTGAACGCCGCAATCGTCCGGCACAGCTGCGTATTGCGCCGTTGCCGTACTTTGATCCTGTGCCGGAGACAGATGCCGAAGGCAACCCCGTCATCCGCTCGCCCATAACGGTGTGGGCATACTCCTTGGCACGCAATTCGCGCAACCCTGTTGGCGCGGCGGCATACATGCGCTTGGAAACCTTGGTTATGCAGTCACTCAATGAATTCCGGCCGCATGAACTTTACAGCCACGCAACAGAAGAAGAACTCGAGATGATACGATGGTATCAAGACGCGGTTTACCGTGTGTTTGACCCGATTATTGGTGTCGGTGATACTTTTGAAATTGTTGAAGGGCACTACTTTAACTCCATTTATTACGGTGACGGCGGTTACACTGTCACAGCCATTATCGACGCAGCGGCCATGCTGTTGCAAGACAAGATAGATACTTTTAACGATATGGCACGTGCGGCCGAAGAGGCATATCGCCAACAGCAAGAGGAGCAGCAGGCGGCCGCTCCGCCCCCCGGCAGTGAAGAGGAAGAAGGCACTGTCGCCGGTGGTGATGCTGACGAGGAAGCCGACGAATAACATCAAAACCCCTCCGCGGTCGAGCGAGAGCTCGGCCGCGGGTTTGGTCTGCACAACAAAAAAATTAACAAAGTATGAATATGGAGGAAACACATAATGAAACGTATCGCATCAATTCTGTTAGCCTGTGCTATGCTTGTGGCACTCTTGTCGTTGACTGCGTGTCGGCGCGACGATGGCAACGTAGGCTACGTCGAGCGCCCGCAAGCTGAAAATCGCGAAGAGCAAGAACGTCGTTGGAACATGGAACGCAATGAGGACTGGAATGTTGTCGAAGATGGCAATGAAATCCACACCCTGGCCGCTGTCGGCTCGGAGTTCGTAACGTCTGACACCCGTATCGCGCCGGTGGTCGACTTTCCCGAACCCGGCGGCAACGAACTGACTCGTGATCAGCTGGAACTCACGTTTTTGAATGAAAATGACTGGGATGGCCTGCGCGCCGGCGGCGAAACCGTGCCAAACGGCTTTTACGAGGCTGTACAAGTATGGCAAGCCACTCACGGGGCCGCTGCCCAAGTAAATGTTGAAGTTGTGCCGCTGTGGAACCAAATGAATGTATTGGCTGCCGCCGTTGCAGCAGGTGAGTCGCCTGATTTTATGCAAATGGCGGAAAACCATTTTCCCGTACTGCCCGCCCGCGGCATGTTGCGCTCGCTGTTGCCTTATGAGCAACATCTGAGCCTGTACTACAATACGCTTTATGACCGCAACGCGATGGCCTTCTTCCAGTGGAACAGTCACTACTTTGGTACCATCGCTGTCGGCTGTGCCGATGAGTTCACCAAGTACACCATCTTTGACAAAGCCTTGTTCGACCAATATGGCGAAGTGACGCCCTTTGAACACTGGCAAAATGGAAACTGGAATTGGTCGCAGTTTGTGCGTACCGCCAGTGCCATGACCACCGAAGGCCGCGGTTTTGGGTTTACCGGCTGGGGTCTGTTCCCCTACCAAGCACCTTACCAAATTATGGAAGTTGTTGAACTCGTACGTGATGACGTGCCGTTTCCCGAACGGACAAGAGACGAGCAAAACGGCTGGTGGCAAACCGAAGTACAATTGACCATCACGGCACCCGAATATATTACATGGCTGACCGAAGTATACAACTTGTATATCCACGAAGGTGCCGCGCGTAATGACTGGGAACTGCAAAATTGGCGCACCCTGTTGCCACGCGGCAACGGTGACGCGATGGCGTTTGGTTCGTTGGCACATTTGCGCAGCATGGTGCGCACCGCGCAATTGCGCAACTTCCCATCAGAATTGCGCATCGCGCCGGTACCGGTCTTTAACCCGGTAGAAGGCGACGACGGTGTACCTCGTCCGTTCAGTTACGGTTTG
>WRAI01000034.1 GCA_009780275.1 Oscillospiraceae bacterium
CAAATGGGTCAACAACCCGACATGCTGTGGAATGCCAATATGGTCACAAACGGCATGGCTCTTACCACCGCGTACGCACAAAGCAAGGGTGCTTACACTCACTTGGGTGCTGCTCCTTGGCGTGCGGGTAACGGCGGTTGGTGGACTCGCTCGGCCGGGCGTACCTCTACGCTTGCGAGCATCGTGTCTACGAATGGCAATACGGGTGCGAACGATTCCGTTGCGTATGCCAACAGGGGTCCTCGTCCCGCTTTGTGGGTCAATCTTGAATCTGTAATCGATTAATCTTTTAATCCTGTAACAGGTTAGAAATTAGGCGACAGGTTTTAGATCACAATCTGAAAGAGGGGGTTTGGGGGATACTTCCCCCAACGGCTCCCGCGGGAGCCGCCCCCTTGTGATTTTCAGTTGACAGTTGAGAGTTTACAGTTTATAGTTGATAGTTGTGGTGTCTGCGCCGCAGACGGATACAAATTAAATATTCATCGCCGTAAGGCGATACCATAACTGTCAACTAAAAAAACCGGAGGTTTTTTATGCAAAGGCAAAGTGAGCTGACAGTGGTAACGAAAGCAAAAGATTTGTGTTCTTATGTTTTTGAGGTCACGCAAAGATGTCCTAAGCAGTTCCGCTTTACCTTTGTCAGCCGGATACAAAATCTCTCATTGAATGTTATCGAAAACGTTTACCGGGCAAACGAAGTCTTTTTGTCAAATCCCGGATTAAGAGAGAAATTGCAAAAGCGCCGAGAATATCAGCATACGGCGCTGACTGAGCTGAAGATTATGGCTTTTGTTTCTCAAATGGCGTTGGAACAAAAATGTATCCTGCCGCAGCATTTTGAGCAAATATCCAAGCAAACGCTGGATTGTCAAAGGCTGCTGGGTGCATGGGCCAACAGCGATAAGAAGAAATGGGAAAGCAAACTCAGTTGACAGTTGAGAGTTTACAGTTTATAGTTTATAGTTGAAGGTTTTGTTTTTTAGTTTTTACGATTGAGATTAGCATTTTGTTTAGTTCGGAACAGCCGGCATTTATACTGTTGTATTCTGCGGCTGTTATGTAATCGGTTTAAGGTGCTTTGATTATAACATAATAACTATCAACTGTACATTGTCAACTGTCAACTGAGTTGACAGTGGGGAATAGGTTGTAAACGGCAATTGGTGGACTCGCTCAGCCGGGCGTACCTCTACGATTGCGAGCAACGTGAATACGAATGGCAATACGAATGCGAACAATTCCGTTGCGAATGCCAACAGGGGTCCTCGTCCCGATTTACCTCGACCTTCGCCCAAGACGGTGAAGGTGTAAGTCAGAAACCTATCCGAATGCTCGGACGGTCAGTACGCGGGGTAAAGGAATCTGTTTCCCTTTCGCAAAGCAAGTCTTTCGGAAAAATACATATTGGCGGTTGTTGGGACGCAGGACGTAAGAGCTTGTTTTCTGACATGTGGGAACGTGCTACATATACGGAGGAATCGGCATGTTCCCCTGTCAATGGTTAATCTTGAATCTTTAATCTATGGAGGGCTTTATGCCAAAGGAAAAGCCGCTGTTAATGCAGTATACTCACATTAAAGCACAAAACCCTGAAACTATCTTGATGTTTAGAATAGGCGGCTTTTATGTGATGGTGGAAAAGGACGCGTATGCCGCGAATAAGGTTTTGGGTACGCAGGTGATCAGCCGAACGATTGGCGCGGGCAATGTTCCCGCTTGCGGTGTTCCGCCGTCGGTCGTAAAAGAAAGCGCACAGACTCTTGCTGAGAGTGGTTATACCGTGGCGATATGTGACCAAGCGGACGGTGCATCGGAGTTTGGCGATGTGAAGCATCGTGAAGTGACGGCAATCATCCGTCCGAATGAAAACGTATCTCCCGCAGTCCCTGTGAGTGATGAGGAATACGAGGCATTTGTAATCCAATTCGAGAATGAACAAAGCGAAAAGGCGGCACAAAAAGTAAAGCAGTCCGTTCAGCCTGATGTTTCGTCAATTCTGAGCGAGTTGAAGTCTCTCGATTTAGACGAAATTTCGCCGCAAAAGGCATGGGCATTGCTCTACCACTGGCAAAAGACATATTGTAAATTGAAAGATTGAATTTGAAAGATGTAAGGCAATGCCGAACGAATTGAAAAGGATATCTTTTATCGAATGACGTATGATAAAGTTTGTGATTTTCACAACTTGTACCGAGCGCACATGGCCATGCGCAAAAGTAAACGCCATAAAAGTGAAGTCATCAAATTCGAACTGAACATGGGGTCAAATTTGGCGCGCATTCAAGAGATGTTAGAACGCCGAGAATATACGGTGAGCGGCTATTATAACTTCACCGTTCACGAACCGAAAAAGCGTATGGTATACGCGGCATACTACAAAGACAGAGTTGTCAACCACTGCTTGTGCATAAATATACTACGCCCGATTATAGAGAAACGGCTTATTTATGATAACGCGGCGTGTCAAATAAATAAGGGAACGCATTTTGCGTTGGGGCGCTTGACAAAATTTATGAGCGAGCATCACAAAGCGCACGGCGCAAAAGGATATTTCTTAAAGTGTGACATCAGCAAATATTTTGCAAGTATTGACCACGATGTTTTGAAAAGCAAGTTGGTACGGGTCGTCAAGGACGAAGAAGTTTTGAGAATGCTGTTTATGATTATCGACAGCTATCACACAGAGGGAACTCCGGGCAAAGGTATTCCGTTGGGCAATCAGACCAGTCAATGGTTTGCATTGTATTATCTCGACGCATTAGACAGATTGATAAAAGAGAAGTTACGCATAAAGCACTATATCAGATATATGGACGATCTGATTCTTGTACATGAGAGCAAAGAACATTTGCAAGAGGTGCTAAACACGATCCGCGCCTTTGCGGCTGACGAGTTAACATTGACTTTGAACGAAAAAACGCAAATATTTCCGATAAAGAACGGCGTTGATTTTGTCGGATTCCATATATACTTATCAGACAGCGGAAAGGTAATCCGCAAATTGAAAACCGCCACGAAGAAACGATTTAAGAAGCGGTTAATTAAATTGAAAATTGGCTATGCGCATGGGCGTATAGATTTAGATAAAGTACAGAATGTACTGGCAAGTTACAGAGGACATATAAAGCATGGGCATACATATCGCTTGGTAGATAAGGCACTGAATGAATTTGTATTGGTAAGGAAAAGGTGAAGACATGACTTTTACAGATAACAAAGAAAGAAAGAGTTGGCTATGGCATAAGATAACTTGCCTTGTCTTTGCTTGCATATTCGTGGCCTCGGCTGTTATGACCACCACGTTGGCATGGGTCAATCCCTTTCAGCATAGAACAAATGAATTTGAGGGGCCGGGGCAAACCAACGCCATTTTAGAAAAGCATGAGTTAGATGGTTACGACGGGGTAACGGATATTCCCGTTGCGGGCGCGCAGTTCTTGCTGTTTAGAGTGAACGAGGACGGCAGCTCTACCCAAATTGGCGGCATTAGGCTCACCGGCGCGGACGGGCGCATCGTTATCCCTAATATGCTTCCCGGCGACTATTATTTCTATGAATGGCAGCCCGCGCCCGGTTTCACCTTTGCGTTAGATGAATACGGCAACGAAATCCGGCGCTTTCCCTTTACGATATATGCCGACAGCCCTCTCGGCGCAGACGCTGTTGTACGAGCATATAATCCGCGCATCCGCGGCGGCTTGATACTCACCAAAGTGGTTGAAATGTACGATGGCAGCGATGAGTTGCCCGACTTCTTGCTTGAACAGGAATTTGAATTTAGAATAACATTCAGCGATGGCGGGCCGCACACATTCAGAATCAATGACGCGGGCGATGAATACACGGTTTACAGCGGCGACATTATTACTTTGCGGCATGGTCAATCGGCAGTGTTCCGCAATATCCCCGTAGGCGTTACCTACACCGTCACCGAGTTGCCTGTGCCGGGCTTTGATGTGTCAAGTAGCAACCACCAAGGTACGATTACAGGAGATGAGGACGAGCGCATTGTCCTGTTCACCAACACATGGCTTGCCGAGGTCGGCAGCCTGCGCGTGACGAAAGAAGTTGTCGGCACGATGTCTGACACTGAGTTTGAATTTACCGCCGTTGTCGGCGGGGTGGTGCATACGTTTACGCTGCGCCACGACGAAGAATGGGTGCTGAATAACATTCCACTCGGCACTGAGTTTACAGTAACTGAAGCGCCGACTGACGGCTATATCGCAAACATCATTTATTACAAAGGCGTGATTGCCGTCAGAGGCGTGGAGGTTCTGTTGCCTTTCATCAATGTATGGGACGAAGATTTGGAGGATGAATACGGCAGTCTGCGGATTACCAAAGAAGTGCCGGGCGGCTCAGATACCGAGTTTAGTTTTACCGTTGTGATCGGCGGCGTGGAGCATACATTCACGCTGCGGGACGGCGAATATGAATTGTTTGAGGATATTCCCCACGGTACAGCATGGTCGGTGGTTGAGCATCCGGCAGAAGGCTATATCGCAAGCATTGTTACGGCAAACGGTATCATCGCAGGCAATGTGGAAACGGTTGTAAACTTCGTCAACCACACCGAACCCGAACCGCCGGACGACGTGGAAATCAGTATCACTAAAATCGTTGAGGGCAATATGCCCGACCCTAATCAGCGCTTTTACTTTATCTTAGAAGTCGAGGGGCAAGATCCGATTGAGTTTTACCTAACGGCGGGGCAAGTCAGAACATTCACCGTTCCTGCCGGCGTGATGTACACCATCACCGAGGTTATGACAGATGGGTTTAGCCTAATCCATGTAGAGTACGGTCACGGCACGACCCGTTACGGCATCTTGGCAGAGTTCACCAACCGCTTTGATGGCATGTGGACTATCGACATCAGCGGCACGAAAACGTGGGACAACGGTGGTCACACCGTTACCCTACCTACGTCAATCACAGTGCGTTTGATGAACGGCGATATTATCGCCGCCGAGACAGTCGTCACGCCGGATGCAGACGGCAACTGGCACTTCACCTTTGAAAATCTTCCTAAGTATGACGCAGACGGCAACGAGATTGTGTATACCATCGTGGAATTGCCGGTCGAGGGGTGGACGCCGGAATACCACGGCTTTGATATTGTCAACAGATATACGGGTTACAGGCACATAGATATTTCAGTCCGTAAGGTTTGGCAAGATGGCAACAGCCCAGACCGTCCGACTTATGTACGAGTTCAACTATATCGTGACGGCGTGGCCTACGGCGAGCCTGTCACCCTCAACGCCGCCAATACATGGCAGCATATATGGATAAGGCTTGACAGAGGCCCTGTATGGACGGTGGACGAATTAAACGTGCCGGAAGGCTACACCGAGTCTATCAGCGGCAGCGCAGAGACCGGCTTTACCATCACCAACCGCAAAGACGATATTCCGCCGCCGCCGACCGGCACGGTGCTTATAGAGGGGCGTAAATACTGGAATCACGGCAGAAATCCTGTATCCGGGCAGCCCGACTCTATCACTGTCATTATCTTCGCCAATGGCGAGCGTTACAAGTCATTCTTACTGACCGCCAACGACCATTGGAGATTTGCGTTTGAGGTTAACAAATACGACGCCAACGGCAACGTGATTGTGTGGACGGTGGACGAGGAATATGTTGTAGATTACGATAAATCCATCGACGGTCATAATATTACCAATACGCATATATCGGTACGCGACCCCAACTGGCCGGGCGGGACTGACCGACCCGACGTTGATAATCCGGGTACAGGCGATAACCGTAACTTTGGATTATGGATTACAGTGATGGTGATTAGCTTGTTAGGGTTAGTCACAACATTTGTGGCAGGCAAAAGGTCTAGGCGCAGGCATAGGTACTTTGGCCATTAAAAATTAAATAAGAGAAATATACAGTACCGCATAAAGGCATTTGTTACATAGTAAATGGCGGACTGTAACCGAAAATCTCGGCAGAGAGAGTTAGTGTTACAGTCCGCTATTTATTTTTGACCCTTTTGGTATGTCCTCCTGCTGTCGGTGGGGGTTCATATATATACTTTCTCTTTCCTTTGGGAGAAGGATTGGACAAGGCGGCTGGTTTGGTTAGGGTCTTTCCGGCCGCTTTGTTCTCCGTAAAAACCGTATACTTAGGAGGTACAAATGAAACAGGCTTACATAGTGAAGAAAAAAGAACAATATCGTATGAACGCCATCCTATACAAAAAGAATGATCGCTTGAACGCTATTTTTAATCATCTTCCTGATTATATTATCCAACATAGCTATCGTGTGGCGCAGGTGGCCCGCATTTTGGCCAAATATGTGCCGGAGGAGCGATTGCCTAATGGGTTAGACCCGTCAAGCTACCGCGCCGCTCTATTCAAAGCCGGATACTACCATGAAATCGGCATTTACCGTGCGCGTAACGATATAGAGCGTCGCCCTATTGCAGCGGAAAAGGAACTAAACGACCATATGCAAACAGAGTGTTTATCGCCGGAATCTCGTGACGTTATTTTTGAAACCGTGCGCGGCTGCCGTGAACGATATGACGGGCAGGGCTATCCCCATGCGTTGGAATATGATGCAATACCATTACATGCCAACATCTGCGCGATTGCCGATTCGGTAGACATGATTATGGGCGATGGCAGGGTCAAAAAGAGGAACGCTAAAAAAGTAGTTGATTATATCAGTAAAAACAGCGGTATTCTGTTCCGTCCTGACGCTGTGCGTTGTTTTGAGCAGGCGCAGAATGATGTGTTTGAGGCTTACTAAGCAGAGCCAGCATATTTAAGGTTGGCGTTAGATAAGTGCGTAGTTGAAGTGATTACGATGTAAAAGGAGTTTCTATGCCGATAAAAAAGGTGATAGAATAACAGAAAACGCATAGCATTGTTTTCTCTATGCGCATTGATTTATATAGTGCGGTGGGGTACATAGGCGGTATATTTGTTATTAGCTACTGTTACAAGTTTGATGACCTCGTTATCATTGTTGCCTAAATTATACATCAATAACAACCAAATCGCAAAAACTAACAAAAACGACACGCCGAAATTGACGTGTCGTTTGTTGTACAAGCAATCGAATTTTATGTGTTGCAAATGTGTTGCGGAATCGCTGTAACCGTTGATATGACAACGATTTGGAAGAAAATGGTCGAGGTGACAGGATTCGAACCTGCGGCCCCCTGGTCCCAAACCAGGTGCGCTACCAAACTGCGCTACACCTCGAAGTTATTATAACAGTGAGCGTGAGAAGTGAGCAGTAAAGCGGGCTGTACCCGCCACTACTCACTTCTATCTGCCGATTTTTAATTAACTATTCGCAGGGACAGGCCGGATCGAGGCAGATGTCTTCCAAATCAATGTCATCGTAGGCGATTTCACTGTCGCAGCAACCGCCGCCGATGGAGCAAATTTTGCCTTTGATTTTTTGGAAACATGCGACAATCGTGTCGAGATACTTGACAATCAACACTACCGCCGTGCTGACGATGGCGAGGATTGCTGCCATTTTGACCAGGAAAAGAATGGTCGATTTCATAGAGACGCCCTCCTATATTTTTATTTTAATTATCCTAACCGAATGTTGAGCAGCATTGTTACAATAGCGAACAACACCGCCACCCATTTGGTAATACGGGCCAGTCGCGCGTCCCATGTACGCGCCTTGTTTTGGCTCATAAACGAATCAGCCACGCCTGCAATTGCGCCTGAAAGCCCCGAGCGTTTGCCCGACTGTACGATAATAACGGTCACCAAAAATAAGCACGCCAACAACTGAATAATGACGAAAATAGTATTGCTTGTGGTTAATCCAAACATGTGAAACGCCACCTTTTCTGTAGATATAATAATAGTATACCCTAAACGGGTGTATTTTGCAAGCCCTAATTTTTTAGAGGGCAGGCGTGAAGTGTTGGTCGTAGGGACGGTCTTCTAGTCGCCCGTAACTTTGCTGGATTCTATTCGTCGTCACGCAAAGGGCGTGCCATGCCGGGCCGACGATGTTGTGGGCGCTGATGGTTGCCATGCCCGCCGGAACGATTGCGGCTGCCGTGTACAGCGTGGTTGACGTTTGCCGGCTGGCCGCCCGCAATAGATAACACAACAACGCTACGTTGCGGGTCGCGCCCGACCGAGGAGGTTTCTACGCCCTCAATTTCTTGCAATGCCGTATGTACAACATGCCGTTCAAAAGAGTTCATTGGCTCCATAATGAAATTTTTATGATACTTCAATGCCTTGTCAGCAACACGCTTTGCTTCGGCAATCAGTGTCTCTTCCTTTTTTTGACGATAGCCCTGCACATCTATGTTGACGCGCACTCGCGTTTGCTCGCCATGGTTGATTACTTGTGAAGTAATATACTGCAATGCGTCCAATGTCTCGCCTCGCCGGCCGATAACAGCCCCGGCATCACTGCCTGAAATATCGACGCGCAAATGACCGTCATCTGTCTCTGTTATCGTGAAATCGACCGTCATATTCATATGTGACAATAGACCGCTCAAAAATTGTTCTGTTTTGGCTTGGATGCTTTCCGAAATAGCTGAAGCTTCTTTTTCGATAAGCTTTTCGATTTTCTTGCTAGGCTTTGGCGGTTCAACAATCTCAGGGTTAGGAGCAACAAGCGATGCTGCTACTTCGGGTGAAACTAAATTTTCATCAAATGTTAATTTGACTCGGGCTTGTACACCGCCAAACCCCAAAAATCCGCTCTTGGCGCGCTCCAGTATCTCAACAGAAACGTCATCGCGTGAAAGGTTTAACTGCTGCAAGCCGATTTCAATGGCATCATCAGCGGTTTTGCCTGCGACTTCAATGCTTTTGATTTTATCCATGTCGTAATCCTCCCGACGTAATTTACTCTTCATCCTGCGGTGGCTTCTGTTTCGGTGGTTTTGTCTTTAACTTATAATTGGTCGGTTTTTTCTTTTTGCCGCTGGCGTATTCTTCTTCGCGCCGCTTGCGCTGCTCCTCTTTCATTGCAGCTTCAGCGGCTTTGCGCCGGGCTTCAATCTCAGCTTTTTTTGCATCCTCAGACTCTAGCTCTTTCAACGCGCGCTTGGTCAAGATAAAGTCTTGTCCGATACCGTAAACACTGCCTGCAATCCAGTACAAGCCCAAACCGGCCGGCCACATAAGCGAGAAATAAAATGACACAAGCGGCATAAGCATGAACATAAAGCGCATATTGGCTGCGCGTTCTTGTTTCGACCATTTTTGTGCCAAATGTGCACCTAAGAAAGCACCCGCTGCTGCCAAAATTGGTACGATGATGGTAAATGATGCCAGTTGGGGATTGACAAGTAAGTCAATACCAAGGAATGAATGATTAAAACCGGCAATTTGCTCGGTTGCTTGTCCCAGTGCCTCAGCACTTACCTCAAAATGAGGGGCGCCGTATGCATTGTAAAAATAGACATAGCCATTTTGTGCGATTTGGCTGATGTAATCTTGTATCGCCGAGACATTGCCGGACACAGCGTTGGTAATAGCCGCATGTGTGTGTGTGCTGCCTTCAATCAATCCCATGTTAATCAAGAGGTTACCCATACCGCTGATAACATCGCCTCGAAGGTTTAATACGAATGCCAACGGTTGTTGCAAAATCCGAAACAACACAAACATAATGGGCAAGGGAATTATTTGCCACAGACAGCCGCCCATAGGGTTTACACCCTCTGCCTGCATCATCTGTTGAATTTCTTGTTGCGCCTTGGCACGGTCATTTCCATGCTTTTCTTGAATTTCTTTCTGCTTGGGCTGCAATCGCTGCATTTTGAGCATCGATTTGCGCGATTTGGCATTGAAGTAAACAAATACGATACGTGTAATGAAAGTAAACAAAATGATAGACAGTCCATAGCTAGACGTAAAATCATAAAGAATGCGCAATAAATTGCCAAATAAATTGTAGAAAATATCAAACATGGTAACGGTTTCTCCTGTTTACTTCGTTAGGGCACGGGGTCAAATACATCGCCCCGATAAAAGGGATGACATTTGCAAAAGCGCTTAATTAGCAGCCACGAGCCTTTGCCCGCACCGTATTTTTCAATCGCCAGCGTACCGTACTCCGAGCATGTCGGCAAAAATCGGCACCGACTTGGCAGTCCGGGGCTAATTTTTCGACGATAAAAGCCAATAATGGCCAATAAAATCTTTTTCATCTTTGCTGTTCTTATCGCAATAAACCCAGTTTGCGGCAAATGGTCAGCATTTCGTTTTCCAGTTCGGCATATGGGATGCTCACCGCTCGCACACGTGCTACAAATACAATATCGCAGCCGGCTTTAAACTTGTCCTCATTGCGGCGATAGCATTCCTTGATGCGTCGACGCGCCCGGTTGCGCGTGACGGCATTGCCTACTTTGGTGCTGACGGTAATGCCAACGCGGCTATGTTCGCGTCGCGAGGTGCGCCCATAGACGACAACGCAGCGTCCCGCCTTGTTGTCGCCCTTGGCGTACATACGCCGAAAGTCGCGGTTTTGCCGCAATGAAATAGTGAAATTCATACGTGCAGGGGATGCGTTAGCAGCACCCCGTTCCTCCGTATTAGTGCGTCAAACGACTGCGGCCTCGCGCGCGGCGTGATGCCAACACTTTACGCCCGCTACGTGTTTTCATACGTTTGCGAAAGCCATGCACTTTGCTGCGGTGTCGTTTCTTAGGTTGAAAGGTGCGTACCATGTCGAGTTACCTCCTCGGTGAATTTGCGCAGGAACATATAATATAACATGAATGGAAAGGGTTGTCAAGGGTTTTATCATTTATGTTGTTGGGGCGGCAACCTGCCGCCCCAACAACAAGCAGTTCTTACAATTCAAGCCAAACGCCCGGCTGTAGAATTCCTTGTTTGCTTGTGCCATATGCCGAGGCGATGGCGATGGTATCTGCTGCTTTGACCGGTGATTGGCCTGTACGGAAAAACTTGAGCATTTCAGGAATGAATCCCTCAAAGAATCCCGAAAAATCAGTGACATGCATATTGTCATCCATATAACGCACCATGGCGCCGAATTCAAAGGGATTCTCTGCAGAGCCGCCTGATGCCATCTGAATGGTGGCAAGCCGTCCGTCGGCATACTTGAACGTTACGATATGCGTCTTCAAGCTGCTTTGCACCATCAAGTGTGTGGGATGCGCGTCCATGATGGCATAAAGCGGTTCAAGCATATGGATAATGTAGTCGTGATGGTCGCCGTTGCCGCGTACGCCGATGTATTCAATGTTTTGTCGTGGTATGGCTGCCATCTCTTTGGAAAACCGCAATGATGATGATGAGAACAGCGGTGTATTGTGCGCTTGGGCCAACGCAAAAATGCGCTCAGCCGTTGCTTTGTCGGGGGCGAATGCCTTGTCGACAAAGATAGGCTTGCCCGAACGTAGCGGCACTTGGCACAAGGCTTCATGGAGTTCGGTGTTGTCGGGTGAGAACACAACGATATAGTCACATTTCTCGACAACTTCGGCAATGCTTCTGGCACGCATTACGTCGTTTTTTGCGCACCATTCATCAGTACTGAGTGCCTGTTTTGCGCCGGGAACGTATTGGTAGCCTTTGCCGTCTACCCATGTTTTTGAGTTGCCGTAGTCGGGGTAGTCAATCACGCCGTAAGCGTGGGTGACTTGAAATTCATCGCCGAACCCCGCCTCATTGATAAAACGCTGATAATTATTGGCGTGCCATTCATCAAGATAGTAGTCGATATAGCCGATGGATTTTGGCATGATAAGTGCTCCTTTCATATCGCGCCTCGTGTACGGCGACTAAACGTCAAAATTTTGATGCGTCAACTTTCGTCTTCGTTGTCTTCGACAACTACGCAAAAGTTTTTATGCACTCCAATTTTGGCGATCGCCTACTTGGCAGCTCTGTGTTAAAACTGTATTTCCTTGCCTGCGTCGCTCGAATCATACAATCCCTGCATGATTTTTGAGGTAATAACGGCATTGTCGATATGGCTGGCGATTTTTTCGCCTGAACGGATACAATCTAAGAAAGCGTTGATTTCGTTTTTGAACATATCGGTCTCAACGTAGCTGTGCTTTTCTTCAATCAGCGCGCCGTCGCGGGTGGTAAAGAAGGTGTAATCGCCACCGTAGTTGAGGTGTACGCCGCCTTTATCGCCCATGAATTCAATATAAATGCCTGGGCTGGACACGTTTTGTGCCCATGCGCCATTGATGGTGATGGTTGGACCTTCGGTGCGGATCATACCCGTCACATAGTCGTCAACGTCGTATGTGCCGTCATATTTCGGCTCGCCCGCCCACATACTGGTGTAGACGTAATCGCGCATATTTTTGCCAAGTTTGCAGAAAGTGTGACCACTCACTGTTTTAGGCAGTGGGTCGCCCGAGATGTACATAATCAAGTCAAGAACGTGTACACCCCAGTCAATCAACACACCGCCGCCGCTGACGGCTTTGGTGGTGAAATCGCCGCCCATGCCGGGGATGGAGCGTTGGGCGCGGAAACTGCCGTAAATGGCATATACTTCGCCCAGGTCACCGTTGTTGACCATGTCGCGAATGCGGTTGACAGCCGTATTGAAACGGTTGACGACGCCGATATTTAGCACTTTACCCGTCTTGTGCTGTGCCTCTTGCATCTTGAGCGCATCAGCATAGGTGCGGGCCGCCGGTTTTTCACATAAGACGTGCTTGCCGGCGTTCAAAAAATCGATCGAGATGGGCGCGTGGTTGTTGTTGTGCGTACAGACGCTGACGGCGTCGAGGTCGGGGTCGTTGAGAATTTCGCGATAATCATAGACGGCTTTGCCGCCGTGTGCGCTGACCGCACGGTCAGCGCGCTCAGGAATGATGTCGCAGAAATACTTAATTTCGCAAGTGTTGTTGGCTAAATACGCGGGAATGTGTTGTCCGTTGGCGATGCTGCCGCAACCGATGATGGCGATTTGTAGTTTTTGATGCATAGAAAATTCCTCCTTGCTTGTAGGGGCAAACAGCGTTCGCCCGCAGGTGCTGTGTAATAATTTGCGGACGAAGATAGTCCGCCCTTACACATTATACTTATTTTTTAGCAGATGTACAGACCTTTTTGCAAATTTCTTCAATAAATTTTTCAAATGGACAGCGCGCCTGTTTTGTGGTATAATTTTATCAAAGCGCAACTTTTTCCTCTGTTCGATTGTGTTACATATATCATCCCTTTTCGTAGCCCAGTAGTAGGGGCGGCCATTGGCCGTCTATGACAGCATCCACACACGAAAGGAGCAACCCATGAACAACAACGAGTTATTTAGCTTGCAGCCGATTGAAACCTACACTCCGCCAAGTCTGCCGACGTTGGATGCGGGCAGGCCTGCGCAATTGAAAAAGTTGCCTAAGCGTTGGCAGAAAAGCGCCGCGGTGCTTGCGTGTGCAGGTGTGATGGGATTGTCAATGTTGACGGGGTGCAGTGATAGTGAGCGCGCAGCTACGCCGGTTGACGAACCGTATTGGTCGAGCGGTTGGTCACTTGAGCCGACATACTATCACTTCACACACGGCGGCTCGGGGTCTGCGCCGTTCTATGTGGTGTACTTAACCGAAGAAGAGGCGTTATCTGTTATTCGCGAGGAACTGGAACGTACAGGGCTTCGCATGGGGGCAACGCCGTCGGACAACACAATTACCGTTGAAGATTACTGGGGCGATACGCGAGAACTTTCACTCGGACTTTATGATGCCGAAAAACAAATTGGCGTTGCGTTTATTCCAAAAATCAACAGCTATGAATTATCGCAAGGGCGCTTTTGGCGTTGTGAGGAAACAAGCCCCGATATAGTGCGTGAACTCTTTGCCACACAGCTGCCTGACATGCGTGTCGGTGTATTTTACAGCCCGGGAATGCATGTTGATACGTATGACATAAGTCAAGCGCAACGTGAACTTCGTGACCAATTGCGCAAACAAGTGCAGGCGTTTATTGAACAACTACGCAAAGATGGCGTATTTCACGCACCGCCTGATTTGAGCGAATATATGCAAGACCTAGACTATCGCGTAAGTTGGGGTGGGAGCGGCTCAGGACCATGGTATGTCGTACATCTCACCGAAGAAGAAACATTGGGTGTAATTCGCACAATGTTGCAAGACGCAGGATTGAACTTAGATGGTGAGGTGCCGAACTATCAAGTTGGAGTGGAAGACGATTTTACACGGAATGTTACTAATTTTGGGCTGAGTTTATTTGACGCCGAGCGCCGCATTGGCATTGCTATGGGCGGGGGGCGCGTATCAGGATTATTCGCCGACCAACACAACCTTACCGTCGGTGCTTTTTGGCTGCCAGGTCAAAGCGTTGAGGGTATCCCTTGCCGTTGGGATGATGAGCAAATTTCAGACAGAGAGAAATATGCACGTATTGACGAAACCAAAGAATCTGCTGCGCCGTATTTGCGCCAGCAACTGGTTGAAGAAGTACAAACATTTATCATGCACTTGCGCCGTAACGGCATCTTGTAGGGATGGCCTGCGGGCATCTATCTATATGTAGTTGTTTTATCGCGGGCGATTACTCGCCCCACATGAAAGGAACGCACCATGAATGATATGTTTAACCTGCAACCAATGGAAGCCTACACGCCGCCGAGTTTTCCGACATTAACCGAGAGAAAGCCCAAACAACTGCAAAAACTCCCCGCACGTTGGCAGAAAAATGCGGCGGTAATCGCTTGTGCCGGCATGATGGGGCTGTCTGTGTTATCGGGGTGTGGCGGCAACGGCATTGGCGGCGCGCAAGTGCCTGTCGAACCTTGTTATTGTGACCCTAAGCTACCCTACCACAATGAGGACTGCCCAAACCGTGCGCCTGCCGATCCGAACGCACCGACGAACTATCCGCCTTATAAAGAACTGCAAGGCAGAATGCATTGGGGCGGCGGTGGCGGCGGCCCATTCTACGTCGTCTATTTAACCGAGCAAGAGGCCTTGGGGCGCATCCGTGCACAGCTGGAAGCGGCGGGACTTAGCCTTGGCGATGCGCCGCCGGCATTATCGCGGCTTGAATATTCATATGGCTTTGACCATCCTCAAATTGATTTGTTTGACGCCGAGCACGGCGTTGCCGTTATGTTGCTTCCCGGCGAATATACAAACATGGGATTTTTACCTCACGGACGGGAACACGCGCAATGGCTTGCACCGTACATTGAAAGGCAATTAGATGACATAATTGTGAAAGTATTCTATTCGCCTGGTGAAATGGTGTGGTCGGGCTGGGAAGTGGATTGGTCTTGGGATGACCCGCAACCGACAGGGGATGTTGTATCATCCGAAGACAAAGAGCGTATGCGTTCAGAATTGCATGCCAATCTCACTGCTCAAGTCCAAGCGTTTATCGATCAACTTCGCGCCGCCGACGTGATAGATTGACAAAGGAGGATGCCCGTGAACAATAACGATTTCTTCGATTTACAACCAATGGAAACCTACATCCCGCCAAGCTTACCGCCATTAGCCGCAGAAAAACCAAAACAACTGCAAAAGCTGCCTTCACGCTGGCAGAAGAACGTAGCTGTCATTGCTTGCGCGGGTGTAATCGGCGTGACGCTGCTGTCCGGCTGTGGTATTTTTAATTCATTTGGTAACGTAGGTGAACGATTTTTTCATGGCGGGGAAGGTGGTACGCCCGATTATGTCGTGCATATGACTGAACAGGAAACATTGGGGATTATTCGTGTGCAGCTGGAAGCGGTGGGGTTGAATTTGACTGCCGAACCGTTTGAATACGGTGTGGAAGTGGAGCATTGGGGCGAACGCGAAACGGTTGAGCTAACTTTTTTTGATGCTGAACGTCGTGTGGGTGTTGTGTTTAACGAAAACTGGCGCTGGCCGTCAGAGAAAATATTAGAGGCGTTTAATGACGAATATAATGACATCGCCGTAGGCGTTATTGAGCCGACATGGCAAGATATTTGGCAGTTTGACCGGGATGCCGATATTGAACTGCAAAAAGAAGAGGCACGAGAGGTGGCGCGCGACGAAATTATCTCTCAAGCCCAAGTATTTATCGACCAACTTCGCGCTGACGGCGTGCTATAATCAAGACGCAGGGCGGCAATCTGTCGCCTCTGCATGAAAGGAGCAACCTCATGCACTTGAGTTTGCATATGACAAACCAATGTAATTTGCGCTGTTCGTATTGCTTTGTCGCACTCGGACCTGAGCGGATGTCGCGTGACGTGGCGTTTGCGGCGGCAGATTTCGCCAAATCGTGCAAATTATCGTCTGGATTGCTTTTTTATGGCGGCGAGCCATTGCTAGAGCGGCAGTTGATTTACGACGTTGTCGATTATACGCAGGGCATAAAAAAGCACGAAAATCATACGTTTTATTATAAGATGACGACTAATGGCGTATTGTTGGACGAGGCGTTTTTAAAATTCGCGCAAAAGGTCAACTTGACAATTGCCTTTTCTCATGACGGCAAAGCGCAGGACGATTGTCGCTTGTTTCCTGACGGACGTGGCTCGTTTGCCGTGCTGGAAGAAAAAATCCCGCTGTTGCTGCAATATCAGCCCTACGCCGTCGGCATGAGTGTGACCGATCCGTCAACGGTACACCGCGTCTGCGAAACAGTACAATATTTGCGTGATAAGGGATTCAAATACATCACCGTCGGCGTGAATTATGACCGCAAAGCGCCGTGGACGCGCGAAAAGCTGAAACTCTTTGCAGAGCAATACCGCAAGATGGGCGAACTCTACGCCCAATGGACAGCGGACGAAGAGAAGTTTTACCTATCGAGCTTCGATATGAAAATCTTATCGCACCTCAAAGGCGAAAAGTACCATGAGGATAGGCGGCAAATGATGCAGAACCAACTGTCTGTTGCGCCCGACGGCAAATTGTACTTGGCGTCGCGGCACATTGACGATTCCGAATTTTCCATTGGCGATGTATTCAACGGCATCGACCAAATCAAACTCGACTTCTTGCTCGGTAAAGGTGCCACGCCACCAGAGCCATGTCAAAAATGTGCCATCCGCACGCGTTGCAATTACGCTTATGATACTTTACGGCGCGAGGGTGATGAGGTTGTGCACGACATTTCGCCCGTGCAATGCGCCCACGAGCGTATGCTGACGCCGATTGTTGACAGCATCGCTGAACGGCTTTATAATGAGGGAAACGCGCTGTTTATGCACAAACACTACAATGAACTGTATCCAATCATGTCATTGGTGGAGGACAGAGGTGCCTAAATAGGAAAAGGAGTTTTCCGTGTCGCAACTGATAGAAATGACTGAATTTTTTGACAACCTCGCCGAAACATATGACAGCCGCGTACTTGACCGTGAAACCAAAATCGCGCTGTACCGAAAGATTCGTACTGGCCTCAAACAAGACGGCATATATATTGAGTGTGACTATGTATTTCACGAAAAGATGCACGATGATGCACTGGCGTTGGGGAATTTTCATTTTGCTGAATACGTCCGTCTAAAAGCCGAACAAGGCCTCACCGACGATAGGTCGTACCATTATGATACGCCGTATACACTGATTGGCGTGATTGGCGCGAATTTGAAAAAAATATCGTCACACTCGCGGCGAAGAAATAATTGAGCGCCCTGCCAAGCCATTTCTGCTGAGTATTGCTATCAAAGCGCGGAAAAGTAACCCCTTTGCAAATAGTGTAATATATGCTATAATAGATACCCACATTATCGAAATGGAGGACTGCACATGGATTTATTCATTAAGAGCCAGCCGCCTGCCTGCGCATATTGCCGGTGGGTCAAGTTGTTGGACGACAATCGTTTACAGTGCGACAAATACGGCGATGTGCAGCCTATGCACAAATGCCGGCGGTTTGTCTATGATCCGCTCAAACGCGTGCCGCCCAAGCCGTTGGTGCTGAAGCAAGAATACGAGCAAGACGAGTTTAAGATTGATTAAAGGGAGCGCAGTATGCCCATCAAAATCCCAGATAACCTGCCGGCGTGCAGCGTTTTAGAATCGGAAAATATCTTTGTTATGACAGACAAGCGGGCGGTGCAGCAAGATATTCGCCCGCTGAAAATATTGATTCTAAATCTTATGCCGACAAAAATTGCCACAGAAACGCAACTGCTGCGCTGCTTGTCTAACACGCCACTGCAAATCGAGCCGGAGTTTTTGATTACAGGCAGCTACAATCCGCGCAACACGTCGGCGGAGCATTTGGAAAGTTTTTATAAAACATTTGACCAAGTCAGAGACAGACGCTTTGACGGTGCGATTATTACAGGTGCGCCTATTGAGCTGTTGTCGTTTTCTGATGTAGCGTATTGGCGCGAATTGTGCGATATTCTTGACTGGTCGCAGGACAATGTATTCAGTTCATTGTTCATCTGCTGGGGGGCGCAAGCGGCATTGTATCACTACTACGGCATTGACAAAAAGACATTGCCCGCTAAAATATCGGGCGTATTTGAACATACTATGACGCAACCGAGCGTTCCGCTATTCCACGGCTTTGACGATGTATTTTATGCACCGCACAGTCGATATACGGATGTAGAAATATCTGACGTTGCGCAGCGGAAAGAGCTAAAAGTGTTGTCAACAAGCCAAGAGGCGGGCCTTTACATTGCCGCGCGGCGTGACGGACGGCAAATTTTTGTGACAGGCCACCCCGAGTACGACGTGCTGACACTTGATAGCGAGTATAAGCGCGACATTGACAAAGGCCTTGACATCGCACCGCCGTGCCATTACTATCCCAACAACGACCCCACTTGCCCGCCGGCAATGAACTGGCGCAGCCATGCCAATTTGCTGTATACAAACTGGCTGAATTACTATGTGTATCAGAGCGTGCCGTATGATTTGCAGGGTGGTTTTTCGGGGTGATGCTTGTTTTTGTGTGTTTGCAGAAACTTTATATTTTGTAGAGGTAAAAATGAACCCCAAAAATCTTAATGACATACAACAATCATTTACCACACAATCGCAAAACTATGAAGCATTCAATAAGTCTTTTTCAAAGCTGGAATTTTTAGATTACACCGTGCAAAACATAGGGCTTTCAAAAAAGGATTGTGTGTTAGATGCTGCTGCCGGCACTTGTATAGTCGGTCGCTCTATTGCACCATTCGTGAAATCTGTTGTTTGCCTTGACGCAACCCCTGCCATGCTTGATGTTGGTAGGGAAGAAGCTACAAAAAGTGGGATTGCAAACATACAATTTATCAATGGATATGTTGAAGAAATTCCTTTTGACAATCAATATTTTGACATTGTAGTCACACGATTGTCTTTTCATTATTTCACAGAAATGGAAAAGCCCTTTTCGGAACTGCACCGCGTATTAAAGCACGGTGGACAACTCGTAATAATTGATATGGAAGCAACAGACGAAACATTGCGAAATATTCAAGATGAAATTGAAACTATGCGTGACCCATCGCACATAAAAAATCGTAGTCAAGACGAGTTTTTAGCTTTATATAAAAAACACGATTATACCGTTACTAAGCAGGAAGCGACTAGAATTCCAGTAGCTTTATCTGAATGGTTATCAAATACCGATACGCCAAATGATGTCGGGCAAGAAATTGAAAATATGCTGAACGCTGAATTACAAAATGGAAATCTCACAGGTTTTCGTCCGTACTCGCAAGATGGTCAAATCTTTTTTGAGCAAAGATGGGTGCTGTTTATAGGGCAAAAGGGGTAAGGGGTAGATTTATTAGGTGGTGTACATTTGCGCCGTCTGCATGGACGGTAGTTTTTATATTTTCCGCATTTGTGGTTAAAATCCGAATGCGGATTTTTTATAAATTATTTTTGAAAAAAGGCTTGACACGATAACCGTTATCTACTTTATAATCCATAGTGAGATTAGGAAAGGAACGCTAAACGCATGGAACTTCAAACTGTCAGTCAAGTTTCAAAAACATTCGGTATTTCGGCACAAATGCTACGGTATTATGAGCGGAGCGAATTGATACAAAGCCTACGAAAAGATGATTATGCCTACCGCGTCTATGACGATGAAAACATAAAACGGTTGCAACAAATCGTAATTCTGCGAAAATTGCAAATACCAATGAAACAAATCAAAGACATTTTGAACAATCAAGATGCGGCAGAAGTGATTGCGATTTTCAGCCAAAATATCAGCGAGCTTGACGAGCAAATCACGGCTATATCCACCGTTAGAGCGATTTTATCGAAATTTGTGGATGAACTGCAAGCAAAAGCCGATGTAAAACTTGACCTGTTAAGCGACAACTCCATGATTTTACTTGTAAACGCCCTTTCTTTTTCCGAAAATAAAATCAAGGAGAAACTGTCAATGGACGAGTTAAGCAAGGCAAGCGAAGTGTTAGAAAAGGCAAACGAGAAAAAGCCTGCGTTAATTCTTTTTCAATCGCGCATGGACGAATTTCAATTCTTGGGTGTTGAGCAAGTTGTTACACCCGACTCAGATTTTGGAATGGTGTGGGATACATATTTCAAAACAGCCGAAAAAGCGGGGCAGACCGCCCCGTACAGCCACATTGTTTGGCACTACAAAAACAACGAGCAGGTTTACTTCGTTGGCAATATAGTCAGCAATGCGAAGGAAGTTCCCGATGGATATTCGGCAGTAAAGTTCCCTGCGTGTGAGTATTTGGTCGTTACTCACGAATGGTTGCCCGATGGTGCGGATATGTACACAAATGGGATTGTGCTAACACAAAACTATTGCGGGATTGGACAAACGCATTCCCCACGCGAGGGTGTGCAAATGCCGGAGGGATATGTGAGGTTCGATGACCCCGATAGTCCCATTACGCAAATTGAGATAGAGAGTAAATCCAAAGACGGCAACCGCTTTGAGCGTTGGGTGCCGATTAAGAAAGTTAGTTAATAAATATACCACCGCGTAAGCGGTCTAGTAATAAAATCAAATAAATGTTATATTAGTCCAGAGAGGAAAATAAAATGTCGGAACAAAAAAACTAACCATCGAGGAAGAAATTAAAGCTAACCTAACCGGAGAAGTGTTAGAAAACGCACTTGGCTTTGCAAAATATATGGCGAAAACATCTGACGTTGTAGAAGCAAAAGGTGGAGAGCCCGAGAATGGAAAACCCGGATGTATCACTTGGGCGAGCGTATATGTTTTCTTATTGCCGTCCTAAGCCATAATGAGGTACATATTTTTTTCGGGCATCAAAGCATCGTTTGTACCAGCGATTTCGATAATTTTCCAATAAGCGATGAGTTAAAGGAATTCGTTTGGTCAAATCTTAGTGTATGTGGATATTGCGGTGAAGAACTACCTGACGGAATGACAATACAATCGAATGCCTGCCGTCAAGGCGATAATATCATTTTTGAAAAGAAATTTGACAACCTTTGTAATTGCCCAATTTGTTTTCACAATCCAGGCGCCGAAACATATGAAAAAATTAAAGAACTTGTGGAAGCGTGGAAGTATTGCATCGCTGAATTGAAAAAATAATTTTCGCAGTATAAGCACAATCGACCACGCCGATGGCGTTTCAAGCAATAGCGAAATTTTATATTTTATGAAACAAGGAGAAAATCTAATGGAAAACAAAAAATTTACATTTGAATGTAATGGCAATAAGCTAACACGGGAAAGTTTTGAAGTAGTGAAATTCGCGCCTTACCGATTTATCGGCAAAACTGTATACGCACGAGCATTTATTAAAACAGGTTCAGCAGAAGTATTTAAGAGTTTGTGGGAGCATAGCGAATGGATTTTTAGTGCATTAGACGAATTAAAAGAATATGCTACCGATGAGGCTCATAATGCTGCGCTAATGACGTGGGAAAAGTTTGACGAAAAGAATGAATTATTTGGATATACCGTTGGTAGATTTATGAAACCAAATACCCCCGTTCCCACGGATATGGATTATTTCGATACGCCGGAAACACTTATCGGAAAAGCAGTTATAACAGGGACATATACTAATACTTTATACGATGCAGGTGGCGAAACATTATGCCATAATTATTTTGAAAATCAAGATAATTATGAGGCGGCACCGTGGAAATTCTTAGCGGAAATATATCCGACAGATAAATCTCCCTACGGATTTTATTTGCCTTCTAATCTGAAAAATCCTAATTAAGAAAGTCGGCGAATAATTAAACAACTAAATTATATTTAGATATGAGGTAAAACAATGATGGAAAACTTAGTAAGCGTAACACAAATTCATAGTGAGGGCTTTACACTACTTGGTAGAGAGTATTCATCAAATGCAGGAGCGGCGTTAGATTTCGGCTATATATGGGGTAATTTTTTTGAAACAGGCGGTTATGAGAAAATCCTTCCTCATCAGAAAAACAAGGATGAACATTGCGTAGACACGCTTGTATTCTATACCAAAAGCCCCGATTGCAAAACCGTTTATATCGGGCATATTGTTGATGGCATAACCGATATGCCGGAGGGTCATGTATTGGAAAAATTTCCTGCGAGTGAATTTGTCGTTGTAAGCTCCAACTGGCAACCCACAGAGGGCGAGTCACACGATGTAGCCAACGCAGGTAAAGATAACCTTAAAATACCCGACGGCTATATGGAAGATAGAGCAAGCCCCTATGTTCAAGTCGAGAAAATATATCATTGCCCCGAAAAAGGACACAAATTGGAGCGTTGGTATCCGATAAAGAAAAAATAAAGAGAAATTTATGGTGGAAATAAAGCTATCACTTGCCGAGCAGCAACAGAAAACAAAGCCCAAAATCGAAGATGTTATTGTCGAACTTCTTGACGGTGAGCGGCAACAAAACGCGCTTGACTTTGTTGCGTATTTGAGGGAGCAGAAATTGAATCCTCGCTGGACTGCTACAAATGCGTGGTGGGTTAAATACAAAGGTAAAAATCTTTTCAGTATACGACTACACGGCAATAATGGGGCGAAAGTATATTACGGATTAAACCCCGGCTCTTGGCATACTGCTCATTGGCTTGATATGTATTTGGTTGGCAATAACCCTGAACAATTTGATGATTTATTAAACTGCGATAGTTTCAAGAAGTTCTTGTGGTCTAATATGCACCCTTGCAAACATTGTTTGTGCTGCAAGCCCGGTCTTAGTGGAGTGTATTTTGGCAAAGAGTTCAATTCGGCTTGCGGAATACGGATTGAAAATCCCGATGCCAAGGGATTGGAACACACTAGAAAATTATTGGAATATAAGAAAAATTTGATTGCCGGGAGTAGTGGGAAATAGGCAGTAGTCGAAGCAATGGCTCGGCAATCCATATCAAACAAACTTTATATTTTGTGAAGCGAGGAGATAGCTCTATGAAACATATTTCACAAGCGACGGCACATTGTAATGAAATTGAATTATTCAAATTTCAAAGCGTGCGCTTAATTGGCAAATGGGTGCGAGATTACGGAATTTCACAAATTCCCAAAGATGAAGAAACGCTTAATATATTGAGAAGTCTACCAAATATAATACCTGGTTCATTTGTTGGCTGGATTGGAAATTACCACCCTGATAAATCAGCTATTTCCATATTTGGCGTGTTTGCACCTCCGGGTACGCCTTGCCCGGACGGATATGTTTTCAAAGATATATCCGCAGAATTATCAAGTGATGTTATTGCAAAAGGGGCATATGGAGAAAATAGCTGTATGTCGATTGTAGAAAAATTTGATGAACTCGGATACCAGTCCCCTTATTGCGGAATAGAAAGTTATGGTTGGTGGGAGGGCGAATTATATTTAGAGGGTGAGAATTTTGATGCTTATTCTGTTCTTATGCCCGTCCGTAAGATAGGGAGAACGCTCGTGTAGCGCAAAATAAGCAAAATCGACCACGCCGATGGCGTATCAAGCATAAATGAAAGTTTATATTTTGGACAGGAGATAAGTAAAAATGTCAGAACAAAATAACGTAAATATATTCGTTCAAATCGAACAAGAAATTAAAAACACCTTAAATGGCGACAACCAAAAAACGGCGTTAGATTTACTCGCTTATCTCAAAGATAGCGGATTTAAGACTGAGGGCGGCTTTCCTCCGCATTTTACTTATAAGGGGAATTGGAGTTGCGTTTTCGTATATTTCAAGGACGAAAATCATCCATCAGGGCACTGGTTTGTTTGCTGTCTGCCCGGCGAAATTGACGTGTCGGTGTGTAGTGACTTCTCCATTGACGAAAGCGTGAAAGAGTTTGCACAGGCAAATGTTAAGATTTGCGACAGTTGCTACGGCGAGTGCTTTGCGTTGGGTGGAAAGCGCAGGACAATTTTCGGCAAAGAATATGACGGTGTTTGTTGTAATATTTTTCATTTCCACGCTCCAAATAGCAATGAGTTAGAGAAAGTGAAGAAGCTGATGGATTTGCAGAAGTATATTATTAACGATACGCAATGCACCAAATAAGCAAAACTCCACAGCAATGGAATCAATATCAAACAAATTTTATATTTTCCGTGTTCGGCGGTTACACTCCGAGTGCGGAATTTTTATCAAAAACTTTACGAAAAAGGCTTGACATTGACACGGTGTCATAGTTTATGCTCGGTAGTAAAAACAGGAAAGGAACGCCGTCATAATGGAATTACAATCGGTCAGTCAAGTCGCAAAAACCTTTGGCATTTCAACGAGAATGTTGCGGTACTACGAGCAAGTCGGGCTTATTCAAAGTATCAGAAATGAGGACAACTCATACAGATACTACGATGAAACGGCATTGAAACGTGTACAACAGATAACCATTCTGCGGAAACTCCAAATCCCTGTCAAGCAAATCGCCGTCATTTTGGATAACCCCGATGTGGTAACAGCAACCGAAATTTTCAACGAAAACATTTCTACAATTCAAGCTGAAATTACCGCACTTGAAACTATCAAAACAGCGTTGAAATTATTCGTTGCAAAAATCGAAAAACTTGCCGCTGTTCGGTTGGACATGAACTTGTTGACCGATGAAACCGTAATGGAATTGGCACACTCCCTTTCCTTAACTCAAATTCAAACCCAAAAGAATGTTAAGGAGAACACAGCGATGGACGAGCTGAACAAGGCAGCCGAGACCCTAAACAAATCAAAATTAAATCAAGTACGAGTAGTTTACACCCCAACAGAAACGATAGCAATGTTGGGAAATGTAAACGAACCGCCAAGCAAACAATCAAAGGAACTCATGGCAAAGTTTATTAAAGATGTGGACTTATTCAAAATTAAACCCGATTTTAGATGTGGCTTTAACTACGGCTTTTTTGTAACAATACCCGATGACCTTGATGTTCCCGAACCATTCAAAAAACAAACTTTTGACGGCGGACTATGGGCGGTATATAAAATCACTCCCGACAATTTTGACGAGTTTGATATGGTAAGCGATTGGGTCAAGGATAGAGATGATTATTTAAGGGATTACCAACGCCCGCGCCATGATGTTTACTTCAATCCGCTCAATGTTTACGGTATGAAAAATACTGATTTATTCGATAGTTTCCATGACAAATACAAGGAAGCATACGAGCCTATAATGGAAGTCGAAAATCACACAAACGCAGAACAACATAGATTGAACGCCTTGTTGAAAAAGACTGAGGATTTAATTGCACAACGAACACCAACCGACATTGATTTGTCAAACATAAAAAGAGCGGGCGAACTTGACCCGATATATAACAATGGGATATTGGAAATCGTATCGGACGGCAATATGAATGGGTTGAAAACACCCAAAGAGTTTGCACTACCCATGAAAATTGACTTGCGAATTAAAACAGACAATCCCGATATTGTAATAAAGTACGCGCATGGTACGGTTCAATTAACGGATATGGGAAATTCGTTTGGAATGAATAACAGCGTTCTATTCTGGCCGTTTGAAGGTGGCGAATGGAGAGTGCATGAAAATTGCAGTAGTTTTCCGAGAAACGAATTTGTCGATATTGAATATATTTTTGGCAAGGATATTTGTGCAATAAAAATCAACGGCGAAGTGCGTTATCTTCGTGACGATGACGGGTATATAAAACTGTTTGCGGACAACCCCGATTTTTCTATTTCGTCTACGATAGATGTTTGCTCGTGGGGCGGATATGTGGGTGTGGAGCATTTGCGTGTTACGGAAATATAGGGAGGAAATTAAAAATGTCAGAACAAAAGAAAATCAAACCCAAGATAGAGGATGTCGGGCAATATCTTACCCCCGATAGGGCCGCCGCCATGTTAAGCCTTGTTGAATTTGTCCGCGCCAATAAAATTGGAGTCCAGCATAATTCGGGACAATCGTGGAAGTTGACTTGCAAGGGCAAAGGAATTGGCGCTCTGCACATACATGACGGCACATGGCGATTTGCCCAAAACTGCGCGTATATACACAAATATTATGAAATGGAAGAGGGCGACTTGAAATCTTTTGCCTTTGACCATATTTATGCGAAAACTTGCGGAGATTGCCAATGGAATCCGAGCGCACAAAAAGCGGGTTACATGAACCCAACAGGCTGTGGATGCTGGCCGTTGCGGATTTTCAACCCCGATGGCGAAGTGTTAGAATACACAAAGCAACTGATTGAGTATATGAAAAATTGTGTTATAGAGGAATGGCAAGCAGCGAAAAGTTAGCAAACAAATTTTATATTAGTGGAGGGTACTAACATGACAGACCGAAAAGCATTGTATTCACAAAAACAACACGGCGAATTTCTTTTTCTCGGTAAATTATATACCGATGAAAATATCAACTTCGGGAAGTGGTATGAGGACTTTAATCAGACAGGTGGATTTGAAAAAATAAATTCGTGCCGAAAAAGCGAAGATGGTTGCCTTGAAACCGTCCACTTTATGCTCCCAAAATTTTGGACTGTTTATATTGGTATTATCGTCGATGCAATAAACATAGTGCCGGAGGGGTATATATCAAAAAAGCTGCCCGGCGGTGAATTTTTCGTTGTGGCTTCCGAGTGGAAACCAACAAATGAAGAAGCGCATCAATCGTTAGATGAAAGTGAAAAGCTAAAGGAAACACCCAATGGATATGTTGAAGATGATATAAATTATGCTGTTATCGAAAAATTCTATGAATGTCCCCAAAGAGGACATAAATGGGAAAGATGGTATCCGATAAAAAAGCAATAGTGTAAACCCGCAGTATAAGCACAATCGACAATGCCGATGGCGTATCAAATCATTTGCGAAACTTTATATTATCCCGCATTCGAGGGTAAAATTCGAGTGCGGAGTTTCTTATCAAAAACTTTTGAAAAAAGGCTTGACATTGACACAGTGTCATAGTTTATGCTCGATATTGAGAACAGGAAAGGAGCATTGAAAATATGGAGCTACAAACGGTCAGTCAAGTCGCAAAAACCTTTGGCATTTCAACGAGAATGCTGCGTTACTACGAGCAAGTCGGGCTTATTGAGAGCATTAGAAATGACGATAATTCCTATCGCCATTACGACCAAGATA